>DAOWFD010000254.1 GCA_030638185.1 Candidatus Aegiribacteria sp. | reverse complement strand
GTTAAAAGACACAGCATAGAGCAGCTGTTCATTTACCCGGAGGGTTCCGCCGGATACTGGATGAGTACAAGCTATATGTCAGTTAAAACCGATCTTACCGCTGAACAGGCGGTGGAAACAATACGTGAACAGAGCGAGGATGTGGATGTTCCATTCTATATCTACGTTATAGACAATAATGACAGACTCGCCGGTGTGATTCCCCTTAGAAGGCTGATAACCTGTCCACATGGTACAACTGTAAGAAGCATCATGATGGCGGATCCTTTTACTGTAAACGGTAATTCCGACCGTGAAGAAGCTGCAACACTTTCCAGAAAATACAATATTATGGCTATCCCCGTTGTAGATGACAATCACAGGTTGATAGGAGTTATCCCTGGTGACAGTCTTCTCGATGTTATGGAGGAAGAGGCTACTGAAGACATGTACAGGATGGCAGGTCTACGGGAAGAAGATCGAATATTCAGCCCTGTATCAACAGCTTTCAGACAGCGTTTCCCCTGGATCTGGGTTAATCTTTTTACAGCATTTGTGGCATCCACTGTTGTGCGGGCGTTTCAGGGAACCATCGAATCTGTTGCAACCCTCGTTGCCTTCATGCCCATCGTGGCTGGAATAGGAGGTAATACGGGTAACCAGTCCCTCATCGTAATAACAAGAGGTATAGCTCTCGGGGAAATGGAGTTCAGTTCCAGCCTGAAAGCTATTTTCAAGGAAGCCAGGGTAGGTTTCCTTCTTGGGCTGGTCGCAGGATCAGTGGCCTCTGCGGTGGGCATCCTTTTCCCCGGCAGCACAGACCCCCTTCTGCTTGGTCTTGTCATCTTCCTTGCAATAGTGGGCAACATGGGCCTCGCAGGCCTGCTTGGAGCGGCCATCCCACTGGTGCTTAAAGCACTTGGAAGGGATCCCGCACTTGGAAGCAACATCCTTCTCACAGCCTTTACAGATTCCCTCGGTTACCTTCTGCTCCTCGGCCTGGGAATGATTATCATACTGTAGTGAAAACGAAAACGACTTTAACAGACGCAGAGATCTCGAGAATTGAGAACGCTGCCCTTACTGACCCTTTCATGCTCCTCGGAATGCACCCCCTGGGTCCTGCAAACGGTAACAGGATCGAAGTAAGAACGTTCTGCCCCGCTGCTACGGAAGCCTCAATCAGAATAGAGAACAGAAAACCGCTCAAGATGAACAGGATTACCGATACGGGACTGTTCGTCTGGACATCCGAGCCGGAGATGGAACCCTTTTCCTATACACTTGTCTTCAAAACCGATGATTCATCCTGGGAAACAAAGGATCCCTACAGCTTCCTTCCCCAGCTGGGAGAGCTGGACCTGCACCTTCTTGCCGAGGGAAACCACTACCAGCTCTACGACAAGTTCGGAGCAAGGGTATGGACCGCCGGAGAGACAGATGGAGTTCTTTTCTCCGTATGGGCACCTAACGCTTCCTCAGTGAGCGTTATCGGCACATGGTGTGATTGGAACAGGAGACGCCATCCCATGCGCTCAAGAGGCTCTACAGGGGTCTGGGAGCTGTTCATTCCAGACATCTCCCCCGGTGACCTGTACAAATACTCCCTCCGAACAAATGCTGGAGAAATCATCGAGAAATCAGATCCTCTGGCTCTGTCAGCTGAATTCCGCCCCAGGACGGCCTCCGTTGTAGTCGATATCAATTCGTTCGAGTGGACGGATTCCACATGGATGGATAAAAGAAACGGATGGAACCCCTTTACCTCCCCCCTGTCCATTTACGAGATGCACGCCCCTTCCTGGAAGGGGTCACCGGACTGGAGGGATTTCACGTCCTGGAACGAACTGGCGGATGAACTTATTCCGTACATGAAAGAGCTCGGATTTACACATGTAGAACTGTTGCCTGTAATGGAGCATCCCTTCGATGGCTCCTGGGGCTATCAGACCATAGGTTACTTCGCTCCAACCAGCCGCCTGGGAAAACCGGAGCATTTTCAGAGATTCGTGGACAGATGCCATAAAGCTGATATAGGCGTGATACTTGACTGGGCTCCTGCTCATTTCCCTTCGGATGCCACCGGTCTTGCCAGGTTCGACGGAACATGCCTTTACGAGCATGAAGACCCCAGAAAAGGAACCCATCCCGACTGGAAGACCCTTGTTTTCAATTACGACAGGAGTGAAGTCAGAAACTTCCTTGTAGCAAGCGGACTCTTCTGGCTGGATAAATACCATATCGATGGACTGAGGGTGGATGCTGTAGCCTCAATGCTCTACCTTGACTACTCCCGAAAGGATGGTGAGTGGATACCAAACGAGTATGGAGGCAGAGAAAACTTTGGTGCTATAGAGTTCATAAAGACACTTAACTCGATAATCGCAAGGGATTTCCCGGGAGCTATGACCATCGCCGAAGAAAGCACCGCCTGGCCCGGGGTCACCACTCCGGTGGAACATGGAGGCCTTGGTTTCACATTCAAATGGAACATGGGCTGGATGCACGATACGCTGGATTTCTTCCAGAATGAACCCGTTCACCGCAAGCACCACCTGGACAACCTGACCTTCTCCCTCCTTTACGCTTACAGCGAGAATTTTATACTACCCTTCTCACATGATGAGGTGGTTCACGGCAAGTCATCCCTCCTTAGCAAATGTCCCGGAGACAGGTGGCAACAGTTCGCCAATCTAAGACTACTTCTATCCTACCAGTGGGCACATCCGGGGAAGCAGCTCCTTTTTATGGGAAGCGAATTCGGTCAGTGGAACGAATGGAACCACGATACCGAGCTTGACTGGAATCTTCTCCAGTACGATGAGCACTCTAAACTGAAAACATTCGTAAGCGATCTGAATATGATAATCATGCAAAACCCAGCGTTCCACAAGCTGGATTGCAGCCAGGAAGGTTTCAGATGGATAGACTTCAGCGATAAGCAGGCAACTGTTGTCTCGTTCCTCAGAAACTCAGGTGAAGGCTGTCATGTTGTGTGCGTTTTCAATATGACCCCGATCGTACGGGAGAATTACATGATAGGCGTACCCCAACAGGGTACATATACTGAAATCCTTAATACAGACTCAGATATATACGGCGGTACAGGTAAAGGCAATCTCGGAAGAGTCCTGTCAAAGCCCTACGGTATGCACAACCTCCCACATTCAGTAAGCCTTACACTGCCCCCACTTGCCGCTGTCTTCCTTCAGCCTGAAAACAAATAACAGCCGCATTACTTCGAACCTTTCTGTAGAGCCCCGTAGTGGATAACCTGCTTCGCTCCCTTTTTGGGGATGTGGGTCATCGGTTTTTATGGGCTTGCTGCAGTGAACGCTGAAACCGCTGTGCTTCCAGGACCGCATGTTATCTACAAGCTCCTCTACGATCATGCCCTTTTCAAGAAGCATCTTGAAAACAAGACCGGCAAAGAGTTTTTCGATACCATGTTTGTCAGCAATGTCCATATCCGGAATCGGTTGAGCATTCCCCTCTCTGTCCCAGCAGGTGTCAGTAATCAGTGCGTGAACATGTGGCTGCATTCTTTACACCTGATCCTCGCAAAGCCGTAGTGAGGATCAAACGCAGTCCGATTCGGTTTCACAGACCAGCTCCTTTGGCCTAGAAGCTGGTCTGCAATTCACAGATACATGCTCCCTAGAAGAGGGTTTTAATATGTCCCCAGCTGGATTCGACGAGGGAAACATCGGTGTTAACTCCGACATCATCTATTAAGGGCACCACACCGTTTCCCGATCCATCGGTCACAAGGTGGAAACGCAGGTCTACTGTACCACCGGTGAAGGAATCAAGAGTAATGATCTGAAGCTCGTAATCCGTGCTGGAGCCGATTGTCCCGGCGACTACCCAGCCACCTCCGTTATCAGCTTCAAGCGTAAGAATATCACCTGTATCATTAGGATCCCAGCACGTGTAACAGGTAAGTTCCGCACTGGAGGTGCCACCGAGGTCAATACCTGTAACGGCCATGTAAGAGTCCAGGTTGGCGCTGTAATATCCAGGGCCTCCGACCGCATGGTATATACCTTCGTGGGGATGAACATCGACGCAGAACCACTGATAGTCCATACCTTCATCTTCGCTGCCCCATGTATCGTTGGTGCCACCGGTGAGGATGTCGCTCATATCGTCACAGCTATTAGCGTACAATAGACTATTATTCTCATCTAAGATAAACAAATCGTTGTAGTGCCCGCCGTCGTACTCGACCACCGTGCTGCTGTGAACGAAGAAGCGAAGATATATGCTGCTTCCGCAGTAAGAAGACAGATCGATCATCACTTCTGTCCAGCTGATCTCCTCGTCGTTGGCTTTGGTATCCCATAGAACGTCCCAGAGGGTACCGTTTGTAGAAACCTGAACCTCCATGTAATCCCATGACTCGAAATACTTGCCGTACCATAAGAAGTTCAGCTCCGAACTGGTAGCAGCAGCCAGACTTATGGCTCCTCCGTTGTTGAAGGCTGCCCATGAGTCGGTACCGGGCAGGTAATCGGAACCGGGACTATCGGATAAGCTGTAATCGATTGCCTGGCTGACATCCCAGGCTGAAAGATCGCCGCTTTCAAAATCGTCCTCGAAAACAAGCGCATCGCTCTGGTCTTCTTGGACAAGTAGTGTTTGGTGGAGATTATCAAGGTTATTTCTGCTGATTTCAGTTGTAGCCAGACAGATTGTAGCGGTGAGCAGCAGAATTGTAAGTGTGTTAAGCATGGTTTGCTCCTTTCTCACAGGTTATTTTTGTTAACAAAAGTAGGTTCATAACAACAGATATTTAATTAGTGCCCATCCAGAATATCATATCATATTAATAAATAACTCATTAGTATGATATAGCAAGCCACATATTGGGTTGACAAAATATCGGAATACGCTATAATTTGTTACCATACAAAGAGTTAGATACTTTACCTGAAAGGACAAACTCCAAAATGCGCCAGAAACAAAACGTTCGATTACCTCTTGCAGTTCCCGCCTAAAATTATCCAAGAGCTCAGTTCTTTGAGAAGATCAGCATGTTGATCAACTGGAATTCGACTTCCCAGTCTGTCAAAGGATTAATATTAATTTTTCTCCAGGCGGTGACTATCTGCTGTTATTAGATGAGGAAGATGGCAAGGGGATGTACTCCCAGCAACAACTCAAACTCTAACAACATGCATGTCTGGGAGTGCGAATGAACTCCAGCATGTACATCTTGCGAGGTATGATGGCTGGTGGTTAAATCCATATCCTCCAAGACAGCCCATACAATGTCTTCATGGATCTCGACGCGAGCATTGTGGAATATGACTGGATTTTTCCGCAATCCATTGACCTGCTCTCAAAGCAACCCATTCGTCCCAATAAACCTCCGATTCCTGCTTGAAACTGACCATACCACCTGAGAAACCCAAATCAACAAGGAAACCGTCTGGTACCCCCGCCCAAGTACGATGTACATCCCGATGAGGAGAAAGTATACTCAAGAACTTACAGGATCCGGGCTACCTGGAAGAATAGGGAAGATATTGAACTTGCCGTTATTTTTACTCTTAAAATTCACGAGGTATCCATTGATGAAATCGATTATTGCGATTCTGCCTTTACTCTTTTTTGCCGGCACCTGTTTGTCAAACGGAATTACATTCACCGAGCTGCCGGATGAAACCATCTTTATTGAAACGGCCTTCTGCGCAAAATCGTTTGCTACAATTCCCGACTGGGGACAAGCCGCAGAGGCATTCGATCTTCAATCTATTCCGCATTACTACAGGAAACGCTATCTGTTCTCCGACGGGATTCTGATTATTGAAGGCCACAGCACCGAATGTGCGGTGACAATCTTCACTCCCGGCTCACCCGTTTCTGCGAAACAGGCACTTATTACAGGTGCCGTGCTTTCTCGGGGAATCATCCCTGAGTTCTTTTCAAGAGATACTGAAGTGATCCTCTACGAAGATACCTCTGATTTAGGAAGCGGTCTCAGACTGCTTCTTCAGCTTGATGAGACCGGAATGATCACGGAGATAAAATTGGTGATATGGACTCCTTAACGACAGGCTTTCTTAAAAGAACCCTTATTACGGTTCTTCTGATCATTGTTTCGGTTGTCCGGGGTCAGATTGAATATCAGCCGATTACCGGTGAGTTACTGGAACATTGGAATACAACTTCTCCATCCTGCTTACCGAAAGTGTATTACGATTCCGACAACCTCCCGAATGGCATCTACGAACTTCGTATAGCGGGCATTGAAGTCGAGAGGGACTCATTGGATATCTATCTTCTGGGAATAGCTGCTGATACCGATATTCCCCTTCTAATCGCAACTGGTGGTTACAGAGGAGACCATAACTTCACAAAATCAAACGCGAGTTACGATGCGGAAGAAGATGAAATCAGTCTATATTTCCAGATGCCCGGTTCCGCTAGATATTGTAGTGGCTGGTACCGATGGAGCGTTGTGAATAAGTCGCTTGTGCTTCTGCGATACATAAATGGAGACCCATCACTGGAGGCGATGGAGAGAGCAGACAGTCTTATGGCAGAGGGCTGTATTGCAGAAGCGATACGCGAACTGGATGAAATGTTCTATCCACACAACTATTACAATTCCGATGAAATGCTCGCCCGGTTGCTTAGAAGCATCAACAAAGCTGCCGGGGATGCCGAGGTCGAGGGCAATTACAGTGAAGCTGTCAGTCTGTTCCGGGATCTTGCCGGGTTTCTCCATACTGAGAGAGAATGGTTTACCGCATTCACGGACAGTGTGGACTATGTGAATTGTGATTTTTTGGAATATATGGATCTGGGTGAGTATGTAATGATAATGAACAACTACGCGTACTACCTTGAACTGACAGATGATCTCGATAATTCCCTGGTCGTTCTGAGAAAGGTTCTTGATCTGAAACCGGAAAGGATGGTTGCTCATCTCAACATAGCAGATGTTCTCTGGGCACTTGGTGAACCTCCCGAGGCAGAAGAGCATTACAGCATCTATCTGGAGATGATGATCGACCGGGAATTGACACATCAGATTCCAGTTCGGGTTTACGAAAGAATATCTCCGGAACCGGCACATTTGATCACGAACACCTATCTTTTCAGCAATACTTCCAATTATGTAATCAATGACGGAATATTCTTCGCTTCCATTCTCGGTGACGGATCCGACCCCGATTATGGCTCAGGAATCCTCGCGTTGGATATCGAAACAGGTATTCAACTCTGGTTTTATAGAACGTCAGACACCCATTCCGGAGCCAGGAATCTCCAGGTGAAAGATGGCAGACTATACGCTTTAGCGAACCCGAAGACATTCATCTGTCTTGATAGCGGAACCGGACAGCTGATACATCTGATCGAGTTCAGCGAGAACGTTATCGCCCCATACATCCTGACCGAAGACGTACTTTACGCTGCCTCGATGACGGAAGTCATTGCCTTCGATCTTTTAACCGGAGAAACCCTCTGGTCCTTCCTCGATCAAGCCGCTCCGATCGGGATGTATCCCTCCATAACGAACATTTCTATCTACGGCGGTATGCTCTACATCGGGGCCATATCACCAAATGTGAGGTGCCTGGATGCCGGTAAAGGCGAACTTGTCTGGGTATCGAACGATATCATGGATTCCGGCGGTGCCGGTTATGCAAACGTTGCACACATTTCGAGCAACCTGATCTTCGTCAGTACTGCTTCCGGAGAACTCAGCCTGCTGGATAGAAGCAACGGTCAGGCGATCACACATATAGAGAACTGCAAGGTCATGAATACCAGCGAGGAATTCGTTTACATCTACGATTTCAACTCCAAGCGTCTTTCGGCTCTCGATCCCGAGAGCGGAGCGGTAACTCGAGTATTTGAAGCGATGGATGGGATAAGCTTATACGACAGCCATGTGATTCGCTGCGAAATGGCTATCGCTTTTGGCTGCAGGAACGGAACGCTATTGCTGGTACCGATCGGAAATATCCGTAATGACTCCCGGGAATCCATGGTCATCGACCTCGCTGACTCACCGCTGAAGATATCCTGTTACGAAGGAACCATCATCGCCGCTTCCGAGACCGGTGATATAGCGCTGATTAATGCAAACTCCTTCGAAATCGTACGGGAAATCCGGACAAGCATCGAGATAACACAACCGATTCAGCTATATGATGGCTTCCTGTACTTCACATCGGATTCCAGCTTATACTCACTCCGACTTGATCCATAGAAGAATCTCAACAGAAGAAATCCCTTTGATGCTTTCATTCACACTGGAACCTCACAAGGCGGAAACCGATATGCTTGTATCTTTTACTGTAACCGATGGAGGACGAGCCACGAAACGCTGAACGGTACGTCCTGGCGAAACCATTGCTACCTTCTCCTCGTGCGACACGACAGTATGAAAAACCATTATACGCGCTGCTATCGTCAGGACAGTCATCATAATCGCTCGTGTATGCATCCTGACACAGTTCTTCGACATTACCGATCATATCGTAAAGACCCCAATCGTTTGGCTCCTTAGTGCCGACGGGATGGACAGATGAACCGGAGTTCTCACTATACCAGCAGTACCGCCCCATAACATTCTCCGAGTCACTGTTGCCCCAGTAATACGCTGTGGTAGTGCCTGCGCGGCAGGCATATTCCCACTCAGCCTCACTGGGCAACCTGTAGGTGTGATAAGGATCCAGATCGCTCAGCTTATTAATAAAATCCTGGCAGTCATTCCAGGAGATGTAGTACATGGGGTAGTCTGAGCCAACCCCCGAAAGGCCATAGTCATAATCAGATCGACTTCGCATTTCATCTACCGTTGTTCCCATCACCTCTTCCCATATGCCCTGTGTTACCTCTGTTGTCATGAGTTCGAAGCTGTCAATATAAACGCGGTGCTGAGACTCATT
>DAOWFD010000386.1 GCA_030638185.1 Candidatus Aegiribacteria sp. | reverse complement strand
GATGTTGCCGGCGCAAACGGAGTTGGAGCCATCTCGGTGTGGCTCAACCGAAATGCTGTGCAGAACAAAACCGGCATTGTGCCCGATTACGAGATCCGATCCCTTGTCGAACTCGCAGAATTTACAGACGGATGAAACACATGACGGATGACTGGGTCACGGTACTCCAGCAGGACCTCGGTGTGTTCAGCAAGGCCTTCTCCACAAAAGCAGGCAGCACTCCCACCCTTCTTCCAGGTGAGCGGAGAACCGTTGCCGTCCTATTCACTGATCTCAAGGGTTTTACCTCCATGTCCGAGCAGCTCGATCATGAAGTGGTCCACAAGATAACATCCACCGTGATGAGCGGATTATCCCGTCTGGTGGAGTTCCATGGTGGATACGTCGACAAGTTCGAAGGTGATCGGATAATGGCACTATTCGGTGCCGAGAAGGCACACGAAAACGATTGCGTCCGTGCTGTATCCTGCGCGGGAAGAATGATCGATGTCGTGCAGGAGTTCGGAGCCCTGCTTCATGACAGGGGATTTTCCATCGATGCCAGGTCAGGTGTAAGCTACGGTGATGTAACCGTTGCGCCCGATCCATCCGGTCACATGACGGCTACCGGGGACGAGGTGAACATCGCTTCCCGTATGGAAGAAATGGCAGAGACAGGGACCGTTCTGGTAACCGGAGCAGTAAGAGATACCGCCGGGGGGCTTTTCGAATGGGAGGACCTGGGTCTGGTCTCCGTAAGGGGCAAGAAGGAGCCAGTGCATGCCTTCCGTCCGACCGGACCAGGTACAGCGCAGATCGAGAGATGGGAACGGGCGAAGAGGCTGGCCTCGGTTCCGTTCGTGGGTCGCAAGAAAGAACTGGCCGAGTTGGAAAAACTTCTCAAAGAGCAGTCCGGCTCCACCGCTGCGTACAACAGACGAGGCGGCGCAAAGCACATCTTCGTTGGCGTTCAGGGGGTTGCAGGTATCGGCAAGTCCCGCCTGATACATGAGTTCCGGAAATACCCTGAGCTTCACTCCGAGGGAGTACTCATACTGAAAGCTGGCTGTGCATCCTACGCCCAGCCTCCTCTCTGGCTGATACTGTCGCTGATCAGAAACTGGCTCGATCTCGGAACGACCGACTTCCTGACCGAAGAGATCATCAGAAGCAGGCTGAAGGATCTTCTGTGCAACAATGATATCGAAGGGGATACTATCAGGGAGAATTCTATTGCAAGCCTTGCTTTGCTGCTGTCTTCCGAAGGTAAAGGTCTTCCGCCCTCGTCCCCGGATGTATCGGAGGATGAAGCCAGACTGCAGTTATTATCTTCCCTCTCGGACCTTGTTCGTGTACTCTCAGACAGTTCAGAAAGACTTGTAGTAATACTGGACGATATACACTGGATAGACTCCGCTTCGCGTGAGGTTGTCGAATTCCTGGCGGCCAACTGCAACACGAGGTTGCCAATTCTGTTCATCCTGATATACAGGCCCGAGCCTGGAACTGGACACGAGATCATCGAAAGCCTGCCAGAGGAGTACACAACCACAAATGAAATTACCCTCGAGGAGATAGATCCTGAAAGCTCTCGTGAGCTTATCCGGTACCTTCTCGGCACCGGGAGTTCACCCGCGCCAACCGTATCCGAGGATATCATCGAGTTTCTGTTCGAGTCATCTGGTGGAAATGCCTTTTTCATAGAAGAGCTGGTTCTCGGCCTTACAGAGAATGGTCTGCTCGAGCAGGACTCCGCTGGTGAGTGGATACTGAGGGCGAGTCCTGAATCCATGATCATCCCGCGAAGCGTCAAAGGCCTTATCAGGGCCAGAACAGACCAGCTGCCTTCCGAGCCGCGCAGACTGCTCCAGATCGCCTCTGTTCTGGGTGAAGAGTTCAATCCGGAAGTCCTTTTTAAGGTTGCTGAGGATACCGGTCTGGAGGAAAATCCTGACAGACCCTTCAGAGAACTCCTTGAAAGAGGTTTTTTCGTACCTGACGACGAAAAACAAAATGTTGTTGGATTCGAGCATGTACTGGCAAAAGATGCCGTGTACGAGACCATTCTTAGGCAGAACCGCAGGTTTCTCCACTCACTCTGTGCCAATGCCATCATCGAGCATGAAGAGAACGACCCGAATCTTGCCGGCTTAATCGCCAGACACCTGTCCGATGCGGGGGAGATCGAGAATGCAATCACCTGGGGAAAACAGGCACAGGACCTTGCCGTAGAGCGCTACGACAGAGACGCAGTATTCTTCTGGTCAGGAAAACTCGAGAGCTGGATCAGAGAGAGACTCGATTCGGTAGATGATGCAAGATTCCTGATCGAAGTACTGATGGAACGTCAGAAGATAGAGGGTCTGAGGCTTAAACGGCAGGAGCAGCATGCAACGTTAGAGAAAATTGAAAATCTGATCACGGAATGGAATCTCCTGGATCTGCAGGCCGGATACATAATGGCAGTAGGAAGCATGCATTGGCGTGCGGATGATATTCCAGAAGCTCTGGAGAAGTTCGAAAAAGCTCTCGAGCTGTTCAGGCAATCTGAAGATAGAAGTGGGATTGCACGTGCTACAAGCGTTATTGCCATGTGTAAAAAGCAGATGGGACTTATCAGGCAGGCAGCAGAAGAGCAGGCGGATGCCGTTTCACTATTCAGGGAACTCGGAGATACTGAGAACATTCCCAGAGCACTCTTCAGACTCGCGTCCACAATGCATCTTCTCGGTCGTTACGAGGATGGGTTGAAGATCCTTGAAGAAGCACTCGAACTCGCACGGGAAGCAGGGATTAAAACAGTAGAAGCTAAAATTCTCAATCAGAGAGGAGTGCTGCAGCTTGTACTCATTCAGTACGAACAGGCTCTCCATAGTCAGCAGAGTGCGCTAACCCTTTCTCGCGAAACAGGAGATAAAGCCGGTGAGCTCTCTGCATTGAATAGCATGTGCAATGCGCTGTATAGAATGTCCCGGTACGACGAGGCTCGGGAATTCGGCCTGGAGACTCTCCAGGCCAGCAGAGAGCTCGGAGAGCATCGAACCGAGGCAAACGTTCTCTGCACTCTTGGACTCGTCGAGTGGGTAATGGATCGGGATCAGGCTTTCGATTACTTCCAGGAGTCAATGAAAGCACATAGGAAGATAGGGAACAAAACAGGACAGGCTGCCGTCCTGTGGAACCTGGGCCTTCTTTCTTTTGATCTGTTGTGTTTCGAGGACGGGATTAAATACTGCTGGAAGTCGATAGAACTCTATCGAGAGCTGGGGAACAGGAGGAGAGTGGCAGTCAAACTCACCATCCACTCCATCACTCTCGCCGAAATGGGAAGAATTGACGAAGCTGCAGCCTGTCTGGAGGAGTACGAAAACGATTTCAGCGATATTGATGATTCCAATACCCGGCTGCGGCATATCTTCGCCAGGGGAGAGATTGCGTTGAGGAATGGAGAACTCGACAAGGCTGAAGACTACTACATCAAATCCCTCGAGCTTGCACGCGAGACGGGTACTAATATCACGGTTGCACAATCTCTCCAGAACATAGGTCTGATCAGACTCGAGCAGGGCAGACCTGAGGAAGCGAGAGAATACCTCCGGAAAGGTTTCGAAGCAGTCGACGGAGTTGAATTTCTGGAAACATACATTGCCTGTGCGGAGTACTTACTGATGACAGGCAGGAATGAAGAAGCTATCCACTTTGCATGGAAGGCATATGCAAGGGCCTCCGCTGACGGCAACATGAAAACCATGAACAGGTCAGTCGATATCCTGAAAGAACTCGGGGAGAAAGAATAGAATGGAATCCTGTTCATCTTCCTGTCTTGAGGTTCATCAGGTGGTCACCGGACCCGGAACCAACTGCTACCTGCTGTACGATCCTGAAAGTCGTGATGCGGCGATAATCGATGTGGCGGGTCCAATTGACGCGCTCCTGGCCACTGTTCGAAGTAAGGGACTTAACGTCCGTTACTTCCTTTTTACTCATGGGCATTTTGATCATCTCATCGGGCTTCCCGCGATTCGAGACAGCTTCCCTGAGGCGCTTGTCTGCATGCACTCACTCGGATTTGAAGACATGCAGGATCGGAGGGATTGGGTTATCAATCACTTCGGGGAGGAAACAATCGCCGAGTGGATGCTTGATCCTGAACTGAGCAAGTTACTAACATTTGATGTGAAGGCATTCAACGAGCCCGATATGTTCCTGCAGGACGGGCAGTCACTTGAATTAGGTAAGTGGGTTATAAGAGTGCTGCACTGTCCCGGTCACTCCCGTGGAGGACTCTGCTACTCGGTAGATGCTATCCTTTTCACGGGAGATGTTTTATTCAGAGGGTCAGTTGGTCGCGTTGATTTGTATAAAAGTTCGCGCGATGACCAGATTGCTTCCGTCAGGCGGCTGTACAGGGAGCTGTCTGATGAGATCATCGTTTACCCCGGGCATGGGGAATCGACAACGATAGGTGCGGAAAGAGCAGGAAACGAACAGGTGAGTGAGACTACAATCGATTTGTAGGAAAATTCTGGTTTCTAACGAATATGGTGTATACGTGTATGACCTAAGGGGTCATGGGAACTCCCCCGGTCAGCGCGGTCACATCAACTCGTGGGTGGAATATCGCACTGACCTGTTAAATTTCCTCAAGATAATTAGAACAAAACATCCGGAGTGCCTCATCTTTCTGCTGGGTCATAGTATGGGGGCTTTGATAGCCCTGGACTTTATCCTTTTGGAACACGAACGATTAGCTGGAGCGATCATCTCCGGAGCGCCCATAGAGCCGGTAGGTGTAGCAAAACCCTTCAAGGTTGCACTGGCGCGAATACTATCCCGCATATACCCGGGATTCCCGATAGATCTCGGTCTGGACATCGATGCGATTTCTCGCATCCCAGCCGTAGTTAAGTCTTACCAGGATGACCCGCTTGTTCATGGTACAATAAGCGCTCGATGGGGGACAGAACTGCTATCCGCAGTGGAATCGGTGAAGATGTGGGGGAAGAGTATTAATACTCCACTTCTTATGATTCATGGTGAAGCCGATCGACTTAATTCCGCTGAAGGCGCAAAGAATTTCTTCGATCGAATTCATGCGCGCGATAAGGAATTCATTAGTTACCCCAACAGCTATCATGAACTTCATAACGATCTGGATAATGATATGATGCTGAATGATCTGCTGAATTGGGTTAATCGTCATAATGAAAGGTAATCCTGTCTGGGAGAGTTCAGAGGATGCCAGCAAGCCTGATAAGGAACAATGTAAGCTGGGAAACCATACGTGGGTTGCATTCTTCTTCGGGAGTGGTTGTCTGGCTTACTGGGAGTGCCCCGGCTGCGGTAGAACTGATCGGGATATCGAACAGTTGCCCGAAAGGCTTGATCGAATAAGTGGATGGATCAGACATCCTCCCAGACTTGTTGCGCATGGATTGCAGCCACTGGCCAGTACACGGAAATGGATTACGACGAACGGTTTGGTCCTGATTGAAGGTGATCCTAGTTCCATCCACTTTGTTGGTCTTTCAATTCCTGAAATCACCGAGGCACACACTTACGTGCTTCGTGAAAAGAGCGGTAAGATCAGGGAAGTATTCAAACCGTTCCGGGAACACCCATGCCAATACAATGACCACTTCTGGCTGACAAGGTTTCAGATTATTGATAATGAACTGGTGCGATTCAGAGCTCATTGCTTTGAAAAGAGTACTTTAGAGACACCATTCACTCAGAAACCGACGCAGAAGATTGTTTTGTCCGGCTTGAAATTGCTGGGTAATCGAGGAAAAAATGATAGAGATCCCGACACTCGAAACTAAGCGATTAGTACTCCGTCCCTTCGGACGGAGCGACGCTGCAGAAGTTCAGCGTCTTGCAGGAGACAGGGCAATCGCTGACACAACACTCAACATTTCACATCCATACAAGGACGGGATGGCTGAGGAATGGATTTCCAGTCATCAAGACTCATTTGCTAAAGAAGAAGGTGTGGTGTTAGCTGTCACTCGTAAATCTGACGCTTCTCTTATCGGGGCAATCAGTCTGATGAGCATTAAAAAAGGCCATCAGGCTGAACTTGGATACTGGATCGGAAAACCTTACTGGAATCATGGATTCTGCAACGAGGCAGCGCAGGCCATGTTGCGATATGCGTTCACAGAACTTTATTTGCTTCGGGTCTATGCAAGCTATTTCACAAGAAATCAGTCATCAGGCCGGGTTATGCAGAAACTTGTCATGCGACACGAAGGCAGGCTAAGGCAACACGTCATGAAATGGGACAAGTGCGAAGACCTTGAAATGTATGGTATCCTGAAAGAAGAATGGGAACAGGATGT
>DAOWFD010000085.1 GCA_030638185.1 Candidatus Aegiribacteria sp. | reverse complement strand
TCGTTATACCCATTTTCGAGACGATGTTTGAAGACATGGGCGGCTCGCTGCCTGCGCCAACCCAGTTCGTTGTAAGCCTTTCCGAATTCGTTCAGGGTAACATCCTTCTTATCCTGATAGGCTTTGCCGCACTGATAGCAGGTTACAAGATGTACTACAAAACCAGGAACGGCGAGAAGGTAATTGATACCGTAAAACTCAAAATGCCCATCTTCGGCATACTGTTAAGAAAAATGTCAATTGCCCGTTTCTCCAGGACTCTTGGTACCCTTATCTCCAGTGGTGTATCCATTCTTGACGGTTTGAGTATAACTTCCAAGACCTCAGGAAACAGGATAATAGCGGATGCGATCATGGAAGCACGAACCAGCATCTCCGGAGGTGAGAACATATCCAACCCGCTGCAGGTTTCCGGTGTTTTCCCCGGCATGGTGACCCAGATGATCGCAGTGGGAGAAGAGACCGGCGGAATTGATACCATGCTCATGAAAATCGCTGATTTCTACGAGGAAGAAGTGGATACGGCTGTCGCAGGTCTTACGGCAACACTCGAACCGATCATGATCGTTGTTCTGGGGGCGATAGTCGGAGGTATAGTTATTGCCATGTACCTTCCGATCTTCGACCTTATCGGTACTGTAGGAGCCTGAGAATCGGAATATCAGCGGCAGTGAATCCCTGCTGTTCCGAAGAACTACCGGAGTATGCATAAAGGTATACTAATGATGACGCGCCGCACCTGGTTTCAGGTGGGGCGCCTCATCGTATTCGGTCTTTTCGTGTTTTTCGGTATCCTGTTCCTTGGCTGGTCAAGTGTTGGAAGAGTCTATTCCATCGTAGGTGGAGCGGTTATTCTTACCGTATTCCTGGATTTCCTCTTGAGAAGAACCCTGAAAGAGAAGGAATGGCAGCTGTGGGTCGTATTCATTCTGGATTCGATCCTGGCCTCGATCCTTATTCGAATGGCAGGCGGTTTCGACGGACCTTTCACCGCATTCTTCTTTATTCATACTTTTACAGCAGGTGTATACCTTGGTATACGTGGTGGTGTAACAACAGCCGTACTGGATTCTCTCATGATAGCCTCTCTGGCATTCATTACGATTTCCGGGCTGGTTGATGTCACACCCACAGGGAGTGCTTTTGAAACACTGATGAATACTATACCCTCGACTATTTCTTTTCAGTACGCTCTTCTTTTCGTGATGATATACGCTGGATTTCTCACAATTACCGGACTTGTTTCAGGATACCTTTCACAGCATCTGCTGCTTGAAAAGGGAAGGGCTGATGGAATTCTCATACAGTTGAGGGAAGCCAGGACCATGTCCCGCGAAATACTTGAAAGCCTTTCAGACGGTATACTGGTCATAGACAATTCGGGAAATCCCGTAAGCATCAACCAATCCGGCCGTGAAATTCTTTCACTTGGTGATAAATGGCGTGAACGGGTATGCAACACGGACATATATACAATGCTGAAGGAATTTCAGTTGTCAGGCGGCATGCCTCCTGTTATTGAGTTAAGTATGGATGAAGCTATTCTGGAATGCAGAATGGGTACATTTCTTGATCATGAAGGTAACTCGGCGGGAGCCCTTGTAGCCATGACGGACATAACCGAGACATTCGAGCTTAAAAGGCAGCTTCAGGAGCAGGAAAAGCTGGCGGCAATCGGCAGACTTTCAAGTACCATGGCGCATGAAATTAGAAACCCTCTGGCATCCATGAGCGGTGCCGCTCATATTCTTCAGATGGGAACGTTGGACTGGAAAAAAACGGACAGAATGACTGAACTGATAAGCCATCAGGCAAAGAGGATATCGGAGATAATAGAGGGTTATCTTGAGCTATCCCGCGAGAGTACCGTTTCCTATACGGATTCTGTATCTCTTGAAGCTGTTGTAAATGAAGCAATTGATGTGGCCAGACAGGGTTTCGGTGGGCTGATCGAGATAGAATCTAACATTGAGGGCGATTTCATAGTATTCGGCAACCAGGCAAGGCTCGTGCAATTGCTTACGAACATCATGCGTAACAGCGTTGAGGCTCTGGAAAATTCATCTGACGGGATAATCACCGTTTCCCTTGTGAAATCATCCATGGATGGTATGGTTGAACTCAGCGTACAGGATAACGGACCTGGAATATATGATGAAATCATGATCCAGATATTTGATCCGTTCTTCACCACCAAGAAAGAGGGAACAGGTCTCGGGTTGTTCGTAGCGCGGAAAGTAGCACACGATCACAGGGGGCGAATGGATATCGAATCAGAACCAGGAGAAGGTACAACTGTTAGAGTAAACTTACCGATCGCACCGCCCGATACCGTTGCAGCTGAAACTGGAGGGAACTAGTGAGCAAATCTCTTTCTGTAATGATCGTTGATGATGAGAAGCCCATGCTGGAATGGTTATCCATACTTCTGGAAGAGCATGGATACGATGTCTCGTGCTATTCGACAGGAAAACAGGCTGTTGAAGCCGGTTTAAAATCCATGCCGGACATACTTGTAGTTGATGTGAAAATGCCGGGAATAAGTGGCTTTGAAGTTCTGACGCAGCTCCGGGACAGATCCCCCGGTCTTATCGGTATAATAATAACAGCCTTCTCAAGCGTGGATGCTGCAGTCAAGGCAATGCGGAAAGGAGCAACGGATTATCTTGTAAAACCCTTTGA
>DAOWFD010000033.1 GCA_030638185.1 Candidatus Aegiribacteria sp. | reverse complement strand
ATTCTGATGACCGTATTGCTTGCCTTAGCCCCATCTAATATGGAATTGGCCGAAAGCGCGATCTTACAGGCTCTCCAGGAACTTCCTGAAAACCTGTCTTACTATGGCGCAGATGAGATTCTGATAGAGATCATTGGAGAGCATTCCGGGAACTGGCTCATAGAACAGACCATTTCTCCCATCCTCCACGAGAATGGAATAACCGTATTTGAACGGGATGTAAATCCAGACAGTTCCTGCATGATTCTGAGGGTAAGACCCATGGAACTGCTTGTGGAGTATGGAGATGTAAGCAGACCATGGATAATCGGTTCTAAACGGGTTGAAAGAATAGCCAAATGTGAACTGTCATCCACTCTTCTCGATACCGATGCAAGCATAATTATGACCATCAGAACAAGCGGAATTGAAGAAGATAAAATACTCTGGTCCGATGCTGAAGTTCTTGACGGATCAGAAGAATGGGAATGGCTTTCCGGTGATCTGCCTGAAAACAGGGGTGGTGGAATACTGGAACCCATAATTGTATCCGGTGTTGTGGCAAGCCTTGTATACCTGTTCTACTCCAGCCGTGCTGAATAAACAATTCAAGTGATACGTATTGGAATTGTGCTGAATCTGTTTCTGCTTGTTCTTGTTTCTGCCGGATGCGGTGGCGCGGAAACCGCTGGTAATACACTTGAAGAGGCCAGATTACTGAGGCAATCCGGAAACTACGTACAGGCGGTGATGCTCTTTGAAGAGGCAGTAGCCCATGGAGACAGCCAGCCCGAGCTGCTGCTGGATTATGCTGAAACAGCTGTTCTGGCCGCACAATCGGAAAGAAGTACGCTCTACAGGCAGAAGGCTAAAGTTGCGGTTACTCTGCTTTCTGATAACTACGGTGATATAGACCTGAGGGAGATAGGAGAACTCTGGAGAAGACTGGCCTGGGAGATGGCAAGAAATTCTGATTCTCTTCAGGCCTTTTACTGTTTTGAAAACGCACTGAATTACGAAATTCAAGATATTTTCGAGTCCGAATGGCTCTTTAGAGGTATTTTTGCAGGCAACCATCTTGAACTTCTTGCTGCAATCCCGGATACCATTGCAGGTTCAGCAGCCGCTGACAGCATACTTACAATTACAGCGGAGATCTTCCTCGTCGAGCTGGACAGGATTCCAAGATCCAGAACAGACCTGAGGGAGAATATTCTCAGGGCAAAGGCCGCTCTCCTGCCCTATACATCCCGTACCGAGCAAGAACTTGCAGTTCTTACGGAACTTGACAGACTTGGCGGGATACAACCGGATGCGCGGCTCAGAAGAATACATCTTCTGCTTGAAGTAGCAGAAGCAGAAATTGCGGAGAACCGACGGACCCTCGCCAGGGAGAAACTCCTTGAAGTGTGGAATTCCAATTTTTCGGGCGAGAGGATCGAGTCGGCATACATGCTCGGGCTTATGGAGGAGGGGAACGGGAATATTGAAAACGCCCTTCAATGGTACAGAAGAGCGTGCGGCGTTTCACCGGGTTCATCTTCACAGGCTGCTGTACTTGCTGCTGCAAGAAGAGATTCTTTAACTTACGATTACGAACGGATGGAGCAGGATAACTGAATGAGAAGGAACATTGCGGCATTTTCGGCTGCCCTGGTACTCACTGCAGCTTGCGGCAGATCATACAACACCATGGGCATGAATCTTGAGCAGGTAGAAGAACTGGCTGACGAAGCGTTCCAGGAGTCCGATTTCAGCGGTGCGTCAAGGCTGTATACCGAATTGATGTTCATGTACCCGGGATCATCCGGGATAGATTTCTATCTGTACCGGCTGGGTATGGCTGAGGCAGGCAACAGATACTGGGCCGATGCGCTTTTCTACTTTGACCGGGTCGAGAGAGAATACGCCAGAAGCCAGTGGGCAGATGACTGTGCATATCAGTCGGCAAGGGTGTGGTGGTGTCAGCGTCAGGATTACAGGAAGGATCTGACACCTGTACTGAACTGCAAGATTGAACTGGAGAGTTTCTTCGATGAATATCCCGGATCAACTCTGCTTGAAGATGCTGCAAGTCTTATGGATGATGTGAGTAATCACCTTTCCCGGAGAGCGTTGTTCATAGGCCAGTTCTATGCAAGACGAGAAAAGTATGATGCCTCTCTGCTCTACCTCAGAGAAGCGCTGAACGATTACGGCAAGACCGACTGCATGGCCGATGTGCTGATATCTCTTGGAGACGTCTATTCCGCAAAAGGTAACGAATATACCGCCAGGGAATTCTACCTTAGAGCAATGGACGAATGCGAATTGAACGAAGAGCAGATTACAGAATTACAGTCCAAACTGGGTGAACAGTGAAATGACAGGGCTCCTGGGCGGGACATTTGACCCTCCCCATTTCGGTCATCTTGTTCTGGCCCTGGAGGCCTGTCATCGGTTTGGTCTTGAAGAAGTACTGCTTGTTCCCACAAGAATTCCTCCGCATAAACCGGGAAGAAGGATAACCCCCTTCAGGCACCGTTTCCTCATGACGGAACTTGCGGTCGCTGATTCTCCTGAGCTGACAGCAGCGGATCTGGAACCTATCGATGGGCCATCATGGACCGTAAACCTCATTGAAAAGCTGAACGGCATGGACTTAAAAATCTGCTTTATCATGGGTATGGACAGCCTGAAGGAACTTCATACCTGGAAAGATCCTGAACGCATATCGAAAATGGCGAAAATGGTGGCGGGAACGAGACCCGGATACGAATCGGAATCCATCAATATGAAGTATAGATCTATAGTAGAGACGTTTGAGATTCCCGGCATAAGCATATCGTCCTGTGATCTCAGAGACAGGTTTGCCAGAGAGCTCAATACACGCTATCTTGTACCTGATAGTGTCAGGAATTACATCAGGGAGAATGGTCTGTATGTCAGAGGAAAAGGCTGTTGATAAGCTTCTTAACGCTGTGCTTGAAGATGATGTCAGTGACATACACTTCAAGGTGGGCAGCAAACCGATAATAAGAAAATCAGGTGAGATAGTACATGTAGAGGGATTCTCCACCATGAAGGTTGAACATATTCGGCGTATCATTGGCGAAATAATCAGTGATAGTCAGTCTGAGCAGTTTGCCAGTGGTAACGAACTGGATCTGGGCTACGCGCTTAAGGGCAAGGCCAGATTCAGAGTTAACATCTATCATCAGCGGGGAACGCCGGCAATGGTT
>DAOWFD010000369.1 GCA_030638185.1 Candidatus Aegiribacteria sp. | reverse complement strand
TACTGCAGGTCAGTCCAGTACAGTGACAAGACGACTGACAGCGTAGTCACCCCTCCTGGCGGAGACAATGTAAACCCCGGCAGGAACTCTTCTGTCTGCTGAATCCGTTCCCTCCCAGCTTACCCTCTGTGATGAGGGAATTTCCGTTTTCCAGATAAGCCTTCCCGAAAGGTCGTGTACCGATACTTCTGCGGATCCTTCATCGAAACTTACGTAAAAGGAAACCGGAGCATTCCTCTCCGAGGGATTGGGATACGGGGGGGTTATATTGAGTGTTACGGGAGGGATATATCCTCCTCCTTCGGTCTGCAAGACCACGAGAGCGGGGTCCATGAAGGCGCTCCAGGACAGGAGGCTCTGGAACGTACGATCGTATCCTCCTGCCATAAAGGGGATCCTTAGATCCTTCGCGGTCGCGAAAGCAAGGCCCAGGCTGGATGCCTGTGAACCAAAAACCTGCCTGGAAAGATCTATGCACATCCGTTCACTGGCCCCGAGAGAAGGCCAGTGACCCTCCCAGCCGTAGCTTGTGTTGAAAAGCACGGCAACCCCTCCACCGTCGGGTTTGTTGAGAAGGGCCTCCGCACAGCATTCCTGGTCAATGTATTCTGCAGGGTGGCATGCAATACTGATATGTACACCAGCTTTAGTACCGTTATGAAGACTGTCGGAAGCGATCCAGTTTGTCATCATTCCCATAGGGTCGAGACGCCAGTAGATACCCCTTTCATTTCCGTGCCCCGCGTAGTGATTCCATGCGGAACCACTGCTTATAATTGGAATATGTTCCACAAAGCCTCCACCAGGCAGTTCTTCGTAAAATTTACTCACTTCCCAGTATGGAGGAAACTCAACAGCGATGGAATCACAGCCCTTGTCTGCGGTATAGCCGATATCCTCAAACAGTACCGCACCGCACAGAACAGCTCTTGTCTGCCAGTCTCCGGGTGGCGGGCTGGCCTGATAGGTCAGGTTTTTCTGAACAAAGAGCTCCGCTTCATCAAGAGTAGAGAAGAGTGCCCGTCCCAGCAGTACATCCGCGTAGAGATCAAGGTTGTCATCCGGCTGGCCATATTCACCGTCTTCGTTACCGTCCCATGTACCATCGAGATCGGCAAAATAAAGATCCACAGGGGCAATATCATCCTCCCCCTCGCAATAGGTGTAAACCATTCTCACTGGGACGAGCGTTTCATCTCCGGCAAGTAGGACGAAGACAGTCCCGTGTTCAAGGAACCTGTTCTTTATGAAATTTCGCAGCTTCTCAGCATCATCTCTGCCGGTTCCAGAGGATAAGATATCCTGAACGGCGGCAATTTCAACTGTATAACCACTGTCCTCATGGAAAGACGCAAGCGGTTCCATTGTTTCCATATATGAACTGTCACATATCAGAAGATACTGAGCATCACCCCCTTGAACAGGAGGTGAATCCCATATAAAGGCCTGATCAGCCATTCCTTCAAGTGCACTGATCCTGCTTCGGGCAACTGCTGTCTGTTCAGCGGTAAGACTGTAATTGATGCCGTCTTCCCATGTTACGGTTATTTCAATTTCATTTATGATGTTAAGTGAACCTGTTGCCGGAATGTAAACCCACGGTTGAATGAGACAGGAAGCTATCCTGATTCCTCCAAGTGTGCCAGTGTGTGTACTGATAACCGGATTCTCGGGCCAGGGGGAATCGGATGAGTAAATAGTCTGATCAGGCATACGAACAGAAGCTGAAGTATATAAACTGAATGGTCTGAGTTCCATTGCTGGCATGATTACTATTCCCGGGAGGCCAATTCCAGTCTCTTCAAGAAGGACTGCGCTGAAAGTAACGTTCTTCGCACCATCGGGGAGTATGAATACTTCGGGAACTGCCGGAAGAAGCGGGGTTCCTGGGATTCCCCTCTGCTCGAACCCCGGCATTACAGCTACAGTCCAGGTATCATTCAACTGAAGGTCGACATCAGCCGGATTGAAATGGAGGGTTCTGGAAATGGAACCTCCTGCCGCCTGAAAACTCAATATAAGAAGCATTTGCGCAAAACAGACTGATTTCAAATCCATCTCCTCCATTACTTTTAGATTGCTATGAATATATTACATAACTCAGATAATCGTTCCCGTACAGAGAGAAGGGTTCATGGAAGGCGCAGATATTGAAAACTAAGAATTTCAGAGTAGTACCCAGAATACCAAAGCAGCTTGCCGCACTCAAGAAGATAGCTTACAACACCTGGTGGACGTGGAATACACAAGCCATGGAGTTATTCAGATGGATCGATTCCGACTTATGGGAAAGTACCTATCACAACCCTGTGCGCCTGCTGGGACATGTAAGCCAGGAAAGGCTTGAGAAGCTTTCGGCAGATGCAGTCTATCTTTCACACCTTGAAAAGACAGTCGAAAGGCTGGCGGATTATCTTGAGCGAAACACATGGTTTGATGATCTGAAGAAGCAGCAGGAAATAAAGGGCGACAACTTCCTTGTCGCCACTTTTTCTGCTGAATTCGGACTGCATGAGAGCATACCTATCTATTCCGGAGGTCTTGGCATACTGGCCGGAGATACTATTAAAAGCTGCAGTGAGCTTGGTCTGACAGCTGTCGGGGTTTCACTGCTTTACAGGAAGGGATACTTCAGCCAGTATCTGAATAGTGACGGCTGGCAGCAGGAAAGGTATTTCATCAACGATTACTCCAATATGCCGGTTGAACCAGTCTACCATGAAGATAGATCTCAGGTCTCAGTAGAAGTCCCGATGGCCGATAGAACCGTAAAGGCAGCGGTCTGGCGGGTGAAAGTAGGCAGAGCTTCCCTCTACCTCCTTGATACAGATCTTCCGGAAAACGACAAAAGTGACAGAGGCATAACAGGTCAACTATACGGCGGAGACCGTGAAGTGAGGATCAAACAGGAAATAATTCTGGGAATTGGAGGTCTTAAAGCCCTTGATGCAATGGATCTTACGCCCACAGTTCGGCACATCAACGAAGGACATTCGGCATTCCTTATAGTAGAACGTATAAGACAGCTTATGCAGGAAGGACTTTCCTTTCCGGAAGCCCGTGAAATCGTGTCCGCCGGGAACGTGTTCACAACTCACACACCTGTGCCTGCGGGCAATGAGGAATTCTCAACGGATCTTGTGATCGAGTACCTTCGCCCCATGATCGACGCCATAGGCCTGACCGATGAGGAGTTCCTTCGATTTGGGCATTACGATGATAATCCAAAATTCTCCTTGACGGTTTTCGGCCTTCGTTTTTCAAAATTCAGAAACGGTGTAAGCGAGCTTCATGGGAATATATCGAGGGATATATGGAAGGATGTATGGCCGGCTCTCCCATCCACAGACACACCTCTTACGCATGTAACAAACGGAATACATCCCGAAACATGGGTCTCCGATGAGATGGAAAAACTGTTCAGCAGGTATGTCGGTCCAAGATGGTCAAGCAATAAGACAGACGCAAAAGAATGGGAGAAAGTTGACAAGATCCCCGATTCAGAACTCTGGCCTGCACATGTCAGAATGAGGGAAAGACTGATCTCCTGGGCGAGGGATAGATGGGAAAAACAGATAAGACGGATGGGACTGTTCAAACCACACCTCGAAGACATACCCGTTCTTGATCCTGAGACAGCCACCATCGGTTTTGCAAGAAGATTCGCAACTTACAAGAGAGCTACTCTCATTCTCAGAGATGAAGAACGTCTTGCCAGAATAGTCAATGATCCGGAATGTCCCGTGCAGTTCATCTTCGCCGGCAAGGCGCACCCACACGATTCGTCCGGCAAGGAATTGATAAGGGAGATCATCCACCTGTGTATGAAAGAGGAATTCTACGGTAAAGTCATCTATCTTGAGGATTACTGCATGGACATGGCCAGGCAGATGGTTCAGGGCGTTGACATATGGCTGAACACTCCAAAACTGCCCATGGAGGCGTGCGGTACCAGCGGCATGAAAGCGTGTTTCAATGGAGCCGTTCACTGCAGTGTCCCCGACGGCTGGTGGGCTGAGGCCTACAAGCCGGGCGCAGGCTGGTCCATCGGTTCCGGAGAAGAGTACGATGATCCTGAGCTTCAGGACAGACTGGAGGCAAAGGCGCTCTACAATATTATTGAGAACCAGATAGTGCCCATTTTCTACGATCGTGACAAGAACGATATCCCCGTGAACTGGCTCAGGATCGTCAAGGAATCACTGAAGAACGTATGTCCTGTTTTCAGCAGCAACAGGATGCTTACCGAATACACATCGAGATTCTACGTACCTGCATACAATGGAACAAAGAAACTGTCGGAAAACGATTATTCGGGAGCCAGAGAACTGGCTTCATGGATGGAGAAAATCCGGGAGAACTGGCATTCCGTCAGGATAGATACGGTTGAATCGGAAATTGATAACGGCACCTGTGAGGTAGGAGACCCCATCCCTGTCACAGTTGCCCTTCGCGCCCCGGGACTTGTACCTGATGATCTCCTTGTTGAAGTCCAGCACGGAAGCATTAGATACGACGGATTGCTGACGGAGAGGGAATCGGTTCACCTGGTGTTCGAGCATGAAGAGGACGGAATGTTGCTTTTTAGAGGTTCATTCGAATGCAGCCACTCGGGAAATCAGGGGTTCACGGTAAGAATACTCCCCTGCCATACTGAGTTCGGGCGTATTATAGAACCTGATCTCGTTTGCTGGTGGGAGTAAATAGAACACAGTACCGGGACTTGACCCGTCTGCTCAAAATAGGATATTAATATATTAGTGGTGATACTAATCTTTAACTTTACCTGAGGGGGTAAATATGAAAAGTTTCTACCGTCTTTTGACAGTATGTTCAGCATTACTACTCATCGTACCGGCAGCCAGCGCTAACTGGTCCGATAATTTCGATTCGTATACTCCTGGCACCGGGCTCCACGGCCAGGGTGGCTGGACAGGTTGGGAGAACAACCCAGCATGGGACGCTTTCGTAGTAGATTCGATGTCTCTTTCCCCTGATAATTCATTGGCAACCATTCCAACATCGGATATCGTGCAGGAATTTACTGAAACCACCGGCGAATGGGAAATGACAGCATGGTGCTACATCCCTTCAGGCTCAACAGGAGATCAGTTTTTCATCATGCTGAACACATACGATCCACCCTCCTTTAACTGGTCCGTCCAGCTTGAATTTCATTCCGATATCGGACAAGTAAAAGATAATTACAGCGGCACAACCACAGCCATAGTCAACGATCAGTGGGTAGAAGTCAAGGTAGAAATCTATCTCGATGCGAACACCTACGACATTTACTACAATGGCAGTTTCCTGGCTTCAAACGCATGGCAGTCGAGTGGAGTAAATGAAATTGCAGCCCTTGACCTATTCTCCAGCGGCGGAAGCACGATTTTCTGGGACGACTGCAACCTGGTCGATACCGGTGGCGCTCTTGAACACACAACATGGGGACATATCAAGACTGTCTTGCAGTAATCTGTATACAATCGAAACGGGGGGAGCCGGCATGCCGGCTCCCTTTTCTATTTCATCAATAATTCTTCCTGTAACATCACCAGCCCTTGACAT
>DAOWFD010000293.1 GCA_030638185.1 Candidatus Aegiribacteria sp. | reverse complement strand
TTCTGATACTTACCCGCACATCTCACCATCATTTTACTGCAACGCCGCATACAGCTGCGTCATGCTCCCGACATGCTGCTGAATTCACGGGTTCGAATCGCTGAACTCCCATTACAAACCATCTGGTCATTTACATCATTTATGTATATGCTCATTATTACATGAATGAAATATTACTTATGATGAAAGAATGTACAAAAGAATCTGAGTAGGTATAATTACAGGAGTGTTGCACATTAGCCTGGATTGTTAACTGTTTTTGGAGGCTTGATAAGCATGAAGATAGGTCAGCTCCTTCTGAATTCAGGAATCATAACAAACAAGCAGCTTGATAAAGCACTCAGCAAACAGAGTGAAGAAGGCGACAGACTCGGATACCATCTGGTGAATATCCAGGCCATTTCGGAAGAGGATCTGAATAAATTCCTGGCAAGACAGCAGAGCATTGAGAGTTCAAATCTCAATGCTCTAGACATTGACGAGGATATCATTCATCTTATAACGGGTGATATAGCAAGAAGATATGAAGTTGTTCCGATTAGCAGAGAAGGCAGAAAACTTATTGTTGCCATGACCGACCCCAATAACCTCTTTGCAATAGATGACCTGAGATTCTCACTGGGAATGGATATAGAACCCCACATATGCGCTTCCAGTATGATAAAAAAAGCTCTGTTGAAATATTATCCTGATTCCGAAGCCATCGTACCCGTCGAGAAAAACCAGACGAATCAGAAGGGCAGCAGTATAGAGGAAGCCCTTGCTGATATCGATGACGAAGGCATTATCGAAGATAGCGAACTGCTTATGGGCGATGAGGTCTTTGAATCCATGATAATCCAGGATGATGAAGAAGATGAGATCGAAGAGGATGACCTTGACTTCAGCATTTCGGATTCTCCTGTAGTCAGGCTCGTGAACAGTCTCATAGCGGATGCGGTAAGGAGGGGAGCAAGTGATATTCATTTCGAACCGTTCGAGAAATACGTCAGGGTCAGATTCAGAATAGACGGTATTCTTCACGAGGTAATGCGCCCCAGCCGGAAGTACAGGTCATCTATGGTAAGCCGACTCAAAATCATCGGTGGAATGGATATCGCTGAACATCATCTTCCGCAGGACGGGAGGCAGAAGATATTGGTCGGTGACAGGTTTGTAGACATGAGGCTCGCGACCCTGCCTACCCTTTTCGGTGAAAAGGTTGAAGTTAGACTGCTGGACCGCAGCGCCGTTATTCTTGACCTTGATTTGCTTGGATTTGAAGAAGAATCTCTCAAAGAATTCAGAAGGGGCATCCATAGACCTTTTGGAATAGTCCTGGTTACAGGACCCACCGGATGCGGTAAAACAACCACATTGTATTCGGCTCTCACAGAGCGTAACGACATCGGTGTAAACATAATGACTGCTGAAAACCCGGTAGAGTTCAATCTGAAGGGCGTGAACCAGGTTCAGATGAATTCCGATGTTGGATTGACCTTCGCCAACGCTCTCAGAGCTTACCTTCGTCAGGATCCAGACATAATCATGGTCGGAGAAATACGTGACAAGGAAACCAGTGAAATCGCGATAAGGGCTGCTCTTACCGGGCACCTGGTGCTTTCAACTACACATACGAACGATGCTCCCAGTACTATAAACAGGCTTATAGACATGGGAACCGAACCCTTCATGCTGAGTACGTCGCTGGTATGCATCGCCTCTCAGAGACTTATCAGAAAGATCTGCACCAAATGCAAGACTCAGATCCACGTTCCGGATGAGGCCTTTATTGATGCGGGAATTGATCCTGAACGATTCAGGAATATCAACCTGTACGAAGGCACCGGCTGTTCACACTGCAACAATACAGGCTACAAGGGTAGAATGGGAATTTTCGAAGTCATGCGTGTTGACGATGATATTAGGCAACTGATCGAGGGGGATGCCAACAGCTTAGAGATCGAAAAAGCGGCACTGAATAAAGGTATGATTAATTTGAGAGAAGCAGCTATCAGAAAACTGGAAGCCGGGCTTACTACATTCGATGAAGTTTTGCGGGAAACAATCTCGAACGAATAACGGAGGATATTCTTGCTCAGCAGACTTAGTATGATGCTTCTGGAATCGGGGATGGTCACCAGGGATGAAATTGACCAGATAGTAAGCGATTACGGCCCCAGTGAGATCGAACTTGCTGACCAGCTGGTGTCAATGGGTGTTGTACCTGAAGACCTTATCACCGAATTTTTATCCGAGATATATTCTGTAAATCCAGTATTTCTCAATGAGATGGAATTCGATCCAGCCCTTGCGGAATCACTTCCGGATGAGACTGCCAGGAGATACCTCCTGGTTCCCTTTAAAGAGGAAAAGGAATACTTCCATATTGGCATGAGTTCCCCAGGGGATCTTTACGCAATCGATGATGTAAAATTTGCAGTGGGAAAAGAAGTCATTGTCTATGCTTCAGCCCCCTCTGCCGTAAGAAGAGCCCAGAATGATCTTTACGGCAAGCAGGACGCACTCGTGTCGGTAAAAGATCAGCTGGATGATTACGAGGAAGAGCTCGATGATCTGGAGATAGTGCATACTCTTGGATACGAGGATGAAGAGGAGGAGGATTACGAGGAAAGCGACCTTGAGGATGAGTACGCGAATCTCTCGGAAGGTCCAATAGTAGCATTTGTAAACGCGATCATTGCCAAGGCTGTTCGTACTGAAGTAAGTGATATTCATATAGAGCCCTACGAAAAATACCTCAGGATAAGATACAGACGCGATGGCAAATGCTTCGTGGTTAGAAAACTTCCAAAGAAAGTCCAGCCTCAGATAATAAGCAGACTTAAAATAATGGCCACTATGAATATAGCAGAGAAAAGAAAAACACAGGATGGACGAATCAAGGCCATGATTGATGGAAGAGCGATTGACTTCCGTGTAAGCGCTGTTCCTACTATCAACGGTGAGAAGATCGTCATGAGAATTCTCGACAGGGGCAGCCTGGAGCTTGACCTCCGGGAACTGGGCTTTCCCGAAGATGCGCTTGAAGTATTCATGCAGGGGGTTAGTTCTCCATACGGTATCGTTCTTGTAACAGGTCCCACGGGAAGCGGCAAGACAACAACTCTTTATTCTGCCCTCAGCGCTCTGAATACGGATAATGTAAACATCCATACAGCTGAAGAACCGGTGGAATACAATATAGAAGGTTTAATTCAGAGTCAGATTGATTTCAGTAAGGGATACGATTTCGCCGCGGCTCTCAGAGCCATTCTCAGGCAGGATCCAAACATTATTATGGTGGGCGAAATAAGAGATCTGGAAACTGCCAGTATCGCGATAAAAGCTGCGCTAACAGGGCATCTGGTTTTCTCCACGATACACACGAATGATGCTCCCAGTACAGTGAACAGGTTGATTGACATAGGTATCAAGCCTTTCCTGGTAGCATCAGCGGTTCGAACGATCATGGCTCAGAGACTTGTCAGAAGGATCTGCAAGCACTGCAAAAGACCCCATGAGTACACGGATGATGAATACAAGGCAGCGGGTGTTGACCCCGCTGAAATGGTCGGTCATACAACATACAAAGGTAAAGGATGCAGTAAATGCAGCGGTTCCGGTTACAGAGGAAGAACAGGTCTTTACGAAGTGCTCGCAATTGATAAGAATATAAAACAGTCTATTATTGAAAAGGTTACCGCAGGACAGCTGCGGGTTCTGGGTGTCAGAAACGGGATGAAAACACTTAGAATGGACGCTGTTGAGAAGTTAAAGGCGGGTGTTACGACACTCGAGGAAGTTACCAGGGGTACCGCTGAAGATGATCTGGAAGTGGTAAGAGTATTGGAGGAATTGAAGGGCAGAACCGCTCAGCAGCAAACAGAGGAAGGACATTCGGCGTAATATGATTATTAAGACACTTCTGAAGGAAATGATGGAAAGACGGGCAACCGACCTTCATCTTACGGTTGGAACCCCTCCCGTTGTTCGGATCGATGGCGAGCTGGAAAGGATGGAGTACGATCCTCTAACAGGCCAGGATACCCAGAACCTCGTCTATAGCCTTATCAAGGATGAACAGAAGAAGAGGTTTGAGCTTGAAATGGAACTTGACTTCGCATTCGGAATCAAAGGTCTTTCAAGGTTCAGGGCCAACGTATTCTTTCAGAGAGGCTGCGTAGCCTGTGCCATCAGGTCCATTCCCCATGAGATCCTTTCATTCGAAGAACTCGGACTCCCGAAAGCAGTAAACTCCTTTGCAGATAAACGGCAGGGGCTTATTCTTGTTACCGGTCCAACAGGATGCGGCAAATCAACTACACTCGCCTCAATACTCCGGAAGATAAACGCTACAAGACATTGTCATATCATAACCATTGAGGATCCCATAGAATACGTGCATCATCATGATAAGGGTATCGTTAATCAGAGGGAGATCGGACAGGATACCAAGTCCTTCGGTAATTCACTGAGATACGTTCTCAGGCAGGACCCGGATGTGGTTCTGATCGGTGAGATGAGGGATCAGGAAACCATGCAGGTGGCCCTGAATATCGCCGAGACAGGCCACCTTACATTGGCTACCCTGCACACAAACTCCACTTATGAATCCATCAACAGGATTATCGATTCGTTCCCAGCGGAAAGCCAGGACCAGGTCAGAAGTCAGCTGTCATTTGTAACCATAGGAATACTTACTCAGCAGCTGGTACCAAAGGCCAGAGGAACGGGCAGGGCACTGGTTGCGGAGGTTCTTGTCTGTAACCCTGCAGTCAAGGCGACGATTCGTCAGGATAAGCTTCACCAGATATACGGGCTTATGCAGGCTGGTCACAAGTATGGTATGAAAACGATGAACCAGTCCCTCTTTGACCTGTACAAGAAGAAGGAAATAACCAGAGAGGTTGCTCTGGAACGATCCCACGATCTTGGGGAACTGGAACAGATGATAGCAACCGGAAGAGATATTATTTAGCAATAGGAGGCGGAAATGCCTGAGTTCAGATGGGAAGGAACAAACAGGGCCGGCAGAAAAATGTCGGGGAAGATTTCTGCCGCTAAAAAGGCAGAAGCGCAAGCACTCCTTACTCAGAGGGGGGTGAATGTAACCAAGATAAAGGGTAAAGCGTTCGATATAGCCACCTTCGGTGTAATAGGGTCAGGTGTCAAGGACAAAGAGCTTTCGACCTTTACACGGCAGTTCGCCGTGATGATCGACGCGGGGCTTCCCCTTGTCAAGTGTCTTCAGATACTCAGTGAACAGCAGGAAAATAAGATTTTTCAGGAGGTTATCGAAGAGGTTACGGAGTTTGTAGAGAAGGGTGGAACCCTGGCTGATGCTATGGGTCAGCATAAAAAGATCTTCTCAGATCTATATGTGAACATGGTTTCAGCAGGTGAGCAGGGCGGTATTCTGGATACCATCCTTAACAGGCTTTCCACTCACCTTGAAAAATCAACGGCTCTCAAGAGCAAGATAAAATCAGCCATGATGTACCCTCTGGTGGTTCTGATAGTAGTTATTGTGGTTGTGGTGCTTGTTGTATTAAGCGCGGGTGGTTATTTTGCCAGCAGATATTTATTTAAATCTTGGTTTGAAAAACAGACAGGTATTTCAGTTGATGAGGACAGTGATAGTGCTAAATTAAAAACAGATGAAGGCGAAGTTGAAGTAGGAGAAGATTTAGCGTTACCCAGTTATTGGCCTGACGATGTTCCAATTTATGCTGAAGATAGTATTAGTACTGTAGGTAAGGACGGTGAAGAGGATTTTTATCTAAGTTTTATATCTGGATCTGCGGTTAACGAAATATATAATTGGTATCTCGAAGAATTAGAAACTCAGGGTTGGACTATTACTTCGCAATTTAGTCTAGAAACCGGCTCAAATATTGGTGCAGAAAAAGGTGATCGGTTATTAAGTGTTATTATGTCAAAAGAAGAAGACGGAGATGATACTCTTACTTCTATAGTAGTTAGTCCAAGTAATTAGTATTAAAGTACTCTATACCTCTTGATTTATTTATCTTTTTAAGATATATTTTAGGGTATGAAGAATAGATTAAAAATTGCCCGAGTTGAACTTTTTTTACTTTTCTTAAAAATGCCGGCAGATCTAGTTATGATTGTGTTGGCATTTGTTTTGGCATACCTTATTCGTTTAGAATATT
>DAOWFD010000005.1 GCA_030638185.1 Candidatus Aegiribacteria sp. | reverse complement strand
TTGAAATGGATAGAAAAGGCGGCATCTCGGGAGATACCGCCACTTTTACATTGATGTGCTGATACTGTCAGTATCTACCACCGCCGGAGCTTCCGCCGCTTCCCGAGGTGCCGGGGTCTCTGGAGGATGAAGATCCTGTTCCCGTGTACCGCATGTTTTCGACGGTATAGCTCAGGCTTGCGACCTTATCCTGAAGGTCCTCAAGATCGACTCTCAGCGAATCATTTTCCATTGTAAGGCTGTCCAGTGAAAGGACCAGGCTCTCGATGGATTCATCAAGCACAGTAATACTGTCAGAAAGGCTTGTACTCAGGTCATCCATGAAATCCTGAAGGCCATCTATATCAGAGATTGCATGAATCCTCTCAACCTGATCCTCCTGGGTCGGAGCATCTTGTGCAGGCCTTGGCTGTTCAGTTGTATGGGTTATATCTGATACTTCGCCGTACTCAATGGCCGTTACCCTCTCATCGAGAATTTCAATATCGCTTTCAATTTCATCGATAACATCCACCATATCCGAATCATCGTAAGCTGTAGTGGCTTCTAGATCATCCACCCTTTCCTCAAGTTCTCCAACCCCGGGCATGTCACATCCCAGAAGCAGAATTACTGCAAAAATAAGAAAATACTTCATATGGAATCTGTTCCCTTCTCTTGTTCGCAGAATACTTCCGCAGTGTAAGTAAATATCTGAACTCCATCTCTCTTCCAGCAATCGGGGGGCAGCCCGGCTTTAAGGCATGTATGGGCCAGGAAGGTCTCCCGATCCCATCCGGCTTCGGTGGCAACCTGCGGAAGGAGTGTCCCGGATCTGAACCCGTATTTTATATACAAGCCATGTGTTCCCGGTTTAACATCCTCCGGGCCGGCAGGGATCATCGGGCTCAGGAGAGATATATCGATTTCAAGGTCATCGACTTCACCGGGTTCAACGGGAGAAAATCTCGGATCCTTCACGGCCGCAGAAGCAGCCATTTCGATTATGGTTTTTCCAAGCGACCCGGTTCCCGTGAAATGCCCTATGCACCCCCTCAGGGCGCCGTTCTTCTTAATGGTAACGAAAGCGCCTCCGTCTCTCCTGAAAACCTCTCCATCGGGTACTGCGGGAAGCTCTTCCCCTGAAGCGACCGCTGTAATGGCCCTTCTGGCTAAATCGATGATACTGTTCTTATCAGCTTCCGATGTCATTCCTTAACCTCCCGGCCGCAGTAGCCCGCGAAGTAACCGACAACAGAACTGCTGTCTCCACTTGCGGCAGCTGATGTCTCCCACATTATCTCTCCGAATCTGTTCTGCTTCATGAGCATGGCAAAATTCATGAGGGTAAGGATGGGACCGATGCCGCAGGCCTCACCGCCTTCTTGAAGCGCCGCCTCCATATTCCGGGGATTTCCGCTTTTGAATGCCTCTATGATCTTCCTGTCCTTTTTCTCCGCCGTATCCAGGGAATGGTAGTGTGACAGATCGCTTGATGCGACTATCAGAGTATTGTCAAAATCCCGTGCGGCTTCTGTGACAATCTCCGCCAGCTGCCTTGAATAATCAGCTGAAACGGATCCCTGAAGTACTACGGCTATTGATGAACCGGGCCATCTTACCTGAATGAAGGGTATCTGCACCTCTGCCGAATGTTCACTTCGGTGAGCTGCCGGTTGAAAGCTCAGCCCTGCCTTAAGAAGCCGGGATGTTATCTCCCTCTGTACAGGTGCTATTCCCAGGGGGGTTCCATAACCTTCTCCATCGTATACTGAAGCACCCCTGACCGGATAACTGTGGGGCGGTGCAATAACGATAACGTTCCTTACATCATCCGGAGCGGACGCGAACGCGGCTCCTGCCACTGCCCCCGAGTAGACGTAACCTGCATGAGGGCTGATAATGCCTGTGATAAGATCATCGGGCGACCTTCCAGACCTTGATATGAATGAGCTGACAAGCTCTTCGAGGCTTTTTCTGTCAGAAGGATAGAACATCCCTGCTACAGCCGGCTTCCGGATCATTTTTCGCTCCCGTTCCTCTGTATGAGATCATCCATTGTGTAGATGCCCGGCGCCTTTCCATTTATATATTCGGCAGCCTTCAGGGCACCTGCTGCGAATGTTCTTCTTCCCGTTGCCGAATGGGAGAGTAGAAGCCTTTCCCCTTTTCCCAGAAGATGCAGCTGATGATCACCGGCAACGTCTCCACCCCTTAAAGAGTGAATTCCCGTTTCGTCCGAATTTCTCGGTCCCGCAGCACCAGATCTACCGAACATTCTCCTGATGCCACCACCACTCTTCTCCCAGATTCCGGCAAGGGTCAGAGCGGTTCCGCTGGGGCTGTCAACCTTTCCTGAGTGATGGCATTCAACGATTTCAAGATCAAAATCCCCCGCCAGCATCTCACCCGCAGATGCCAGCAGCTTCCCCAGCACGTAAATACCGATGCTCATATTCGACGAGACGAACACAGCCCTTTCCGAAGCCCACCCGGCAAGTATTTCCTTCTCGTGGTAACCCAGCCCCGTTGTGCCGGTAACGAGCGAAGCGGAGCTGGGGGAAAGGAGTCTGTCAAGATCCTTCCATGCGGAAGGCAGTGAAAAATCCAGGACCACTTCAACCTCTTCGGGAAGGGGGACATCGGCCTTCGTACCGGGAGGAATTAAGTCATAACAAGCTATGACGGAATCGCCCGCCTCCTCCCGCAGAAGCCTTCCCATTCTTCCTTCGCTGCCGAATACGCAAAGCTTCATCAGATAATTCCGGCTTTTCCCAGTACAGTTGTTAGCTCAGGAACAAGTTCCTCGGTCATTGAAACCAGTGGAAGGCGAAGTTCATCATTTATCATACCCATCAAAGATAGAGCTTTTTTTACAGGAATGGGGTTCGTTTCAAGGAACATCGCCTTTATCACTGGATAGAGTCTCGCCTGCAATGCACGGGCAGAATCGAGCTCTCCCGCTGCTGTCAGGGATACCAGATCCGACATTTCAGCGGGGGCTATATTGGAAACCACCGAGATCACTCCGGAACCACCCAGGGCTACCTGAGCCATGGCGATTGGATCATCTCCGCTCAATATCGTGATATCGCAGAGGTCGCGGATAGCGGTGACCCGTTCTGCGGAGCCGGCTGCATCCTTGATGGCTACGATTCGGGGATGCCGGGAAAGGACAGCTATGGTCTCAGGCAGCATGTTCGTACCTGTCCGGCCGGGTACATTGTAGAGTATCACAGGACAGTCAACCGCGTCGGCGACCCTGGTATAGTGTTCGATCTGCCCCCCTGGAGTAGGTTTGTTGTAGTAAGGTGTTATCAGGAGTACTCCATCCACACCCATGGCGTCGGCTTCCAGGGAAAGCTCTATTGAGGAGGCTGTACCGTTTGTTCCTGTACCCGCGATCAAGGGAACCCGTCCTGCGTCCGACTCCATTACCGTCTCGATCACCAGCATATGTTCTTTTGTGGTTAGAGTTGCCGCTTCGCCGGTACATCCGCAGGCCAGCAGGCCGTCTATTCCCTTTTCTATCTGCCAGTTCACAAGGGCTGCAAGCGAATCCTCATCCACAGCCCCGTTCCTGAAAGGTGTAACCAGAGCAGTTATCGCGCCGCCGAACATAATTTATCTCCCGCTATCAAGATTTTTCAGGAAGGGTTTAAGAAGCTCTATGGGAAGCGGGAATATTACTGTGGAATTATTCTCCACGGCTATCTCCGAAAGTGTCTGCATGTAGCGAAGCTGCAGAGCAACAGGATGAGCGCTGATTATATCAGCTGCTTCGGCAAGCTTGGCGGCAGCCTGGAATTCAGCATCGGCCCTTATTATCTTGGCTCTTCTGTCCCGCTCCGCCTCTGCCTGTTTTGCCATGACCCTCTGCATGTCTTCTGGAAGGTCCACATGCTTTACCTCTACGGTACTGACCTTGATACCCCATGGATCTGTCATTCTGTCAAGTATGTCCTGAAGCTTGGAGTTGATCTCATCCCTTTTGGAAAGAAGCTCATCGAGAGTTGCCTCACCAAGGACGCTCCTCAGGGTAGTCTGCGCGAGCTGGCTTGTAGCGTAGATGTAGTTCTCTACTTCCAGAATGGATTTCTTAGGGTCAATAACTCTGAAGTAAACAACTGCGTTAACACGTACGGATACATTATCATGGGTTATAACATCCTGCGGAGGCACATCCATTGCTATGACCCGCAGATCAACCCGCCTGATACTATCGATCATGGGCCAGACGATTATCAGCCCCGGTCCCTTCAGGCCTATCACCTTACCCAGTCTAAAAATAACACCCCTCTGATATTCTTTAAGAACTTTAAGTGCCGATACCAGGAAAAGGAACAGAATCACAACTACTACTATTATTCCCGGACCCATTGTCACTCCCTTCTTCGATGCGACTATTTATGATTTATTCAGTATCAACTTCAAGTATCATTGAGTCTTCCTCAATACCCACTATTTTCACTGTAGTCCCCTCTTCAAGGAAGGTGGATCTAGCTGCGGGAAGGCACCACCACAGTTCGCCTCTTACCTCAACGATTGACCTGTCCATGAAGCCTGATGCCTTTCTTATTATCCCCGTTTCGCCTATCATGGCCGACTCACCGGTCACCTTTGGTGACTTCTGAGCCTTCAACCCGAGGTAAAGCTGAATAAACCCCAGTATAAGAAGCACTACCCCACCTGTAATGACAAGTGGAACTATATTTGCGCTTATCTGAATCTGATTGACAATCATCATTCCATCCTCCAGTCCGAAGCGGTTTCTATACCCTTGAGCTTAAGGTCGAGTTTAGTGGGGTTTGAAGCTGCAGCAAGGGCTGTTTCCCTGTCTATCTTTTCATCCACAAGAAGATTATACAGAGCCATGTCAAAGGTCTGCATTCCGTACTGTGAATAGCTCTTTTCCATCGTTTCGGTCAAAAGGTAGGTTTTATCGGGATTGATGATGCACGCACTTACCGTAGACGACTGAACAAGAACCTCCGCAGCAAGAACTCTTCCACTATCTTCACCTTTGCCGAGAAGAAGTCTCTGGGATATTATACCGATAATCAATTGCCCGAGCTGGAGCCTTACAAGATGCTGCTGCGTCGGGGGAAATACATCTATGATCCTGGATATGGTTTCCATCGCATTGGTTGTATGTAGGGTGCTGAGCACAAGATGCCCTGTTTCCGCTCCTATCAGGGCTGTGGAGATCGACTCGGCGTCCCTCATCTCACCTATCAGGATTACATCCGGGTCCTGTCTGAACACCGCTCTGAGGCCGGTACTCCAGTCCTTGGTGTCAATTCCCACTTCCCTCTGACATATGGTGCATTTGTTATCCGAGTGAAGAAATTCAATGGGATCCTCTATTGTTACAATATGGGCGTAACGGTTCTGGTTTATATGATTTATCATTGCTGCTATGGTTGTTGATTTTCCTGTTCCGGTTGCTCCGGTCACGAGAACCAGCCCCCTCTGTTCCATGGAAATCTTCTTTACAACTTCGGGAAGGCCGAGGTCATCTAAAACCGGAACTTCGAATGGAATCTTCCTCATAACCATTGCCGGCGTTCCCCGCTGATGATAGAT
>DAOWFD010000307.1 GCA_030638185.1 Candidatus Aegiribacteria sp. | reverse complement strand
TCACCGGGAGTTATTAAAACCATACTCTCGGGAAGGTTGTTTCCCTCAACTACAATACTATTATTGTACCCTGTACCAAGCCTCACAGGCTTCTTGCCGGGAATCAGTTTGCCGACAACTTTGCCGTCCCGCATAATGGCAACCGCAAATACTTTGTTTTCATTTCCCTTATCAGGTGTCATTGTTCATCGCCACCTTCCACCTTGATCACGGTCAGATTCTGGGTGGCGTATCCTGCCTGGGCGCAGCTGCTCATGACTCTCTGAAGGAGAATAGCCCGGGTTGCGACGTCTCCCTGAATGTTAACCTTCATTTCCGACTCATCTATGATACCACGCATCTGCCTGGTATATTCCAAATGGTCAGAAAGTCTTTCCACAAGGATAGGAATGGGATTGGCTTCACTTAAAATTGACTCATCTACGAATACAATAGGTTCTCCGTCTACGATTATTGCATCATTCGTCACTATTATCTCGAGGTTCAATTCAATCTTCTGATCCGACCAGGACTCGGGCAGAGTAAGTGCGTCACTGAGTGAAACGATTTGTCCCTCAGCGCTGTAACTCTTAAGCAGGAAGACCACCAGAATTGTGAACATGTCGATCATGGATGTAAGATTTAGAGTTACTTTCTTATTCTTGCCTCTGAGAACTGCTTTGCTTTTATTGTGCCCCAGCAAGAGAGGGAGATGACGTTTAGTCGGTGCGCCCATGGTTACTCACCTCCTGCTCCGGCAGCGATCTGTCTCTGAAGCACGTTATAGGCAGCCACCTGAAGACCGGGTTGGTTGAAATCATGATAGGCACATACATCGATTGTCATCACAATGTTATCGTAACGGACATCATCAACCGTAAGAATTGTTATTTTATGCACTGGAATGGATGGGAAAGCTGCGTCAAGTTCTTCCCTGAAAACTCCAAGAGCTTCAGAGAGAGCCTCGTAATCATAACTGTTCACCATTTCCCCGTTCCTGTCTTCCAGAAACACTCTGCTGATGGACCTGGTTCCGAATACAGTGCCCAGGAACAATTCTTCATTGGTCAAGATTATCTTGGGCTGAAGCTGCTGTTCCTCCGACTGAGCCAGACTTGTCGTTCCGGCTCCCGTACTGATACCTTCAGTTGGAGACATCTCGATAATCGTTATCTCCAGAAATGATGCGCTCAGAAGCAGGAATGGTATTATTACGCAGAACAGGTTCATGACAGGGAGGAGATCAAGCTCCGGTTCATGCCTGATTCTGTGACTTCTACCGGTCGCTGCTTGTGCCATCAGCCTTCCTTTCTGGCCTGAGCAAGCATATTGATGACCATGACAGAATATCTATCTATGTCATCAATCAGGTTATCGGTCTTGGCGGTAAAGAAGGAGTGAGCTATCAGAAGAGGTATGGCCGACATCAGTCCGAATGCTGTTGTACTCATTGCCATTGAGATACCGTTTGCAAGCATTATGCTTTTTTCTGCAGGATCAGCTGCCGCAACCGATTCGAAGGCGACTATCAGCCCGAAAATGGTACCAAGAAGACCAACCATGGTTGAAACGTTTGCGAGCATAGCGAGATATCCCGTCCGGGCATTGAGCCGGGGCAGTTCCGCAAGTGCCATCTCATCAATAGCATTCTGTATGTCACGTTCAGTATTTCTGTAATTTCTGAGACCGGCTTCAATTATGCGGGCAAGTGGAGCACTCTTATCCGCGCACGAGGCGATTGCGCCTTCGATACTGCCCTTTCTTATGAATTCGGATATCCTGCCCATGAATTTTTCCGGTTTCAAATCTGCGACAGAGAAGAGAAATATGAACCTCTCGACTATTATCGCTATACCGGCTGCTAGGAATACGAGAATGGCCCACATTGCCGGTCCGCCATTACGGAAGAAATCGGCCATGTCGGAAAATATCCCTCCCTTTTCAATTTCCGCAGCTATTTCATCGGTAGCTTCTACAATGTCCGGTTCAACCGGTTCTTCCACTTCTCCGGTTGCACTCGAATCCTCCTGAACGGAAGTTGAATCAACCGTAATGGAATCAGTTGCTGTGCTGTCAGCAGTTACATCAGTATCGGCCGGCTGAGCGAATAGTGAACCTCCCGGCAGAATGATTGAAATACCAATTATGAGTGGGAGTGTTATCCGTTTCATGCACGATCTCCTCTCGAATAACAGTCTGGCTTCAATTTCCGACCAGATCAAGTATAAGATTTCCAATTAGGTCAAGGCCGGCAATGACTCCAAAAACCAGCCCCTGTTCATCGTCACCCTGATAATATCGATATCCTGACAGACCACCAAGTACTGCGACCGAGCCGTATCTTGCCCACCAGGGCAGGGTAATCATCTCACGTCCCGCCCCCAGATTCGGTTCATCGGCAAATGCACCTGGATATACAGGCCTGATCACATCCTCAAGAAAGCTTCTTTCAAGAAGTACGTTGCTGAGATCCGGGGCGGCCTTCAGCATCATGAAAAGTGCCTGAGGAGTCCTCAGTTCTCCTCTGATTGTTATCTCCTCAAGAACGAGCCTTCCACCTACCCAGCTTGCTCCTTCAATATCCTCTACGTCCGTCTGAGCGTATACTGCGGTAACAGCCGCAGCAAGAATAAGAGCTGAGAGAAGGATAATACTTCCGGCAGCACAGAGATATCTGGTTAGATTAATCAGAAGGGCCACAGGAAGCACCCCCCTCCACTATCTTCATCCTCGTCATCAGTATCGAGTTCAACCGCAGGGATCGGATCGGAATCGGGAAGCTGTGTTTCGTCTGAGGTTCCGGATTCATCGATATCATCATCTGTGTCCGGAGTAAATCCGTCATCAACAGCACCGGTGCTATCCGCAACTGCAGTTGTGTCCTCATAGACAGATGTTGATGAAGAATAACCGACATCAATGCTTGATCCGGGAAGAAGCAGATCAAGGTTAACCGCAATGGTATCTGTATAATCGGTTCTTATACCGTTCGATACTGCAAGCTGCAAACCGTTTTCATATGTGGACATGGCCCTCTGAATATAAGTATTGTAAGCTTCCATCAGAATATTGTAGAAAGCCTCCTCACCCTCCGGAGTAGTAACGTCCGATGGAAGGTCCATGAAACCGATGGCATTGGCGAAATCCTCCTGTAACTGGCCAATTTTCAGTACCGCCCTGAATACGTAATCATCATCAAGGTATGAGAACGTTCTGTTGTAATTCGCGACAGCTCCGTTGAAAAGCTGAGTCTTGTATTCAACGTTCTGAGCAATGACAGGTGTCAACGCATAATAATCAACGGAGGATATCTCGCCAATATGGAAAGCGGCCATGGCCGGGTACAGTATTCGCCCATCCTGATATTGATCGTATACTAGGATACTGTTCTCAAAATTGCTCCGGGCGATCGAGTAATTCCCAAGATCGAAGTTGTATTCACCTATCTTTGCGTAGGCTTCCGTTACAACTCCTGCCGATCCCGCTCCCTCGGAAGCTATCTGCTGATAAACACCGATCGCCAGGTCCTGCCTGCCTCCGTCTTCGTAGCATTTCGCCGCGCTGGCCAGAGCGGAATTCATATCAGGCACACCGGGGAAGGTGTTGTAAGCTTCAAGGTACAGCTGCGCCCCTCTTACATTCAGCCCATCCTCTCTGAGAAGGTACGCAGCCCTCAGCAGACCGTTTGGAGCATTCTCATAAGAGGGATAAGTTAAGGCGAGTTCCTGGAAAAGCCTTACGGCATCGTTAATTGAACCGGCTTTACCGTAGGTTTCAGCAGCATCGTAAAGCGCAACGGGTGCTATATCCGTCCCGGAATGCTCATGGGCTGTCTCTTCCCATCTTGCCGCCGCGGCAAGCAGGTCTTCGGTGTTCTCGCTTTGGGCCAGAGAAGCTGCGTCGTTATAGGCGGAGGAGGCAGCCAGGCGTTCAATATCAGCCCCGAGGTCCTCTCCGCTGATAGCTGCGGCCTGCGATGCCAGTCCGTACCATTCCTCCGCTTCAGCGTACAATTCCTCCTGCTGGTAGGAATCAGCAATGAACTTGGCCGACCGCGCTTCGTAACCTGAACGGGGATAGTTATTGTAGATTAATCCAAACATTTCCCTGCCGGTACTGTACTCACCAGCGTTGTAGAATTTAGGGGCTGCAGCCCAGAGGAAGAATGCAGCATTCTCACCATCCGGGTATGAACCAGTGTAGACAAGAACCGTTTCCCGAAGTTTACTCCTCAACGAAAGGCTGTCCACTCCCGGTACTTGTTCGTAGGCGATCAGATAGGATGAGAACGCATTATTGAGAGCATCTTCCTGTCTCTGGAAGGAACTGCTGTCCTTTGCAACATAGAAGTAAATGTCCCCAGCCTTTACGTACTGCTCGGTATGATAGTATGCGTCACCGAGGTGGAACTGATACTCGTAAGCCCTGGTTGAAGCCGGGTATTGCTGGAGATAATTCTCAATTCTTTCGATGAGTGCATTGTTGGCCTGTGCGAATGCAACGGGATCTTCCTTCATTGTAACAGTCTGCTCAAGATAGTACTGTATCGCTTCCTCGTAGGAGGTTCCCCGGATTGAGTCGGCCAGGGCTATAACCGATTCATCACCAACACTTTTGTACCAGTCACTGTTTTCCCCGTAATTGGAAACGAGTTGATCACGCGAATGGGCAGCAAGGGCGAATTCTCCGAGTTCTTCGTAAGCCTGTGTGATTCTCAGCTGGTAAACAGGGGCTTCATGACAGAACGGGGTTTCAGCGAGCAGAGCGTTGTACGCCTCTATAGCGGTTTCCCAGTTGGCCATTTCTGAAGAAATTTTCGCCATCTTACTAAGAACGCTGATTGTGGTGACCGAATCATCGAAATCTTCCAGAAAGCTGACAGCGACAGGTACAGCAGTCGGGGACATATCATGCATCTCGAGGAAATTGTATGCCATGTACTCCCGGGTTTCGTTAAGAATTCTGATATCACCCCTTCTCTGAATTCCCAGACTGTCTATAGCTTGATCATCCCTGAGCAGATAAGCGAAGGTGGAAATGGACTTCCTGAAGTCCATGGTCAGATACTGAGTCCAACCCAGCTTGTAAAGACCATGCTGGTAGAGGTTGGGACTGCAGCCTGGATAATCCAGGATACTCTGGAAGTAAACCAGGGCTGAATCGTATTCGAGTATATCGAAATAGAAATTTCCCACACGGATGTTGCATTCAGCGGCAAGGTCACTTTCAGGATAATCCCGCAGCAGGATTTTGTAATTCTCAACCGACCCCTCGAAATCCATCATGGATTCGAGGCAGTATCCCAGGGAATATAGGGCTATGTCCTCCACTTCACTGCCGGCGTATTCCGTAAGAATCCGCTGATAGAGCTCTATCGACCGGGAGTAATCTTCCGGTATGAATTCGTTTATGCCCGTTGCTGCCTGCAGTTCGCTGTGCTGCAGATTGTCTATGTCGTAGTAAAGCTGCGCCAGCCTGACAAGGATATCGGCTATGAACCTTGAATCGGGGTAACTGGCAAGATACTCCTCAAAATGCCCTGCACATTCAATGGCATATTCATCTATTCTTCTGTTAAGGGAACTGATCTCCCGTGACCTCAGGCTGTCAAGGGCAGCGGCTTCAAGTGAATCCCCCTCTTGCAGTGCTTCCTGTATCCTGTTTCTGTAATAGGAACTAAGATAATTAATGGAATCGCGTTTCAGTTCACGCTCCATGAAAGTAGCCACTGCGATTCCGTACTGGGTCTCATGTACCCAGTCATGCTGGGATGTCATACCTCCCTCGAACTTGGCTGCAAGATCCTGAAGTGAAAGCCTTATCCTTTCAATCTCCCTTTCAACATCGGCAAGGTCCTGGCGGTCCTGCTCGGTTCCCATGTTATCTGTCAGTTCATGAACTTCTCCTGCCGCAAGAGTCAGGATCTCTGTATTGCTTCTGCTCCGCTGGATCAGAATATTCAGTTGATGCTCCATGTCCTCGGTATCCATTTCAACCGGCAGTGAAAGAATCGTTTCGAGATAGCTGATTTCAGTGAAAAGCGACCGCAGTGATGCTTCCTCAATCGTGATCATCTCGACAAGTTCCATATCACCCTGGGTATAGGCTTCCTCCTTGAGTTCAACCAGCCCCAGCCTTATCCTGTCAAGGCGCTTCCTTTCAAGTTCGTACTCCTCCTGAGTAAGGGACGATCCTGATAGGAAAAGGTCGTAGTAGTCAGTCGTTTCACTGTATTCAGCAAGCAGGTCTTCGTACATCCTGATGGCGATATCCAGATCTTCAGCACCGAGAGCACAATTTGCCTGGGCGAGTTCGAATTCCGAAATGAGCTCCGAATTCGGAACCTCTTTCATTACTATTTCCGCAAGGTTGTATGCTTCCTGATATTCTTCAAGACGCATCATTGTCCACACTTTCCCAAGCATGGCGATATCGTAGTAGGAACTGAAGGGTGATACTCGGGAGTAGTATTCAATGGCGGATTCATAATCTTCCCTTTTATCAACCAGTATCTGAGCCAGTGCGATCCTGGCCCTGTCCGCCAGATCAGCATCTCCCGAGGAGGCTCCTGTACCATCTATTATCCCCTGGAGAGCGACCATGGCTGCATCGATATCGCCTTCTTCAACAAAGGATACAGCTTTCAGGTATTCCGACAACGTAAAATACTCACTTGAAGAAAGTATTCTGTTGTAAAGCAGTCTTGATTCCGCAAAATCCCCCAGATTATAAGTTGACAGACCTGCCGCTATGTAAGCCAGATCGATGAATTTAAAGGCTGGATCGGCTTCTTTCAAGCTGCTGAAGTACTCAAGCGCTCCTTCATAATCCTGGAGTTCAAAGCAGATAAGCTCAAGCCTGAACAGGGCATCAGTGTAGTAATCGGAATTTGGAAAGTTATCCACCACGGATTCAAATGCGTCTTTTGCCCAGACAATCGAACCTGAGGTGTAGAGCTCTTCACCAAGAAGGAAAGCGCTTTCAGCGCTGGCAAACATAGCGTGATGTCTGCGAAGCTGGATCAGCTCAGCCTGGATTCGTTCCAGTCGTTCCTCTTCCCTGAATATCTGGACTTCCAGTTCCGCCAGCTCAGCAGCCACCCTTTCCAGGAGTATACTTGTATCTTCTGTTGTATCAGCAGGCTCAGGTATTATGCGGGTATCATTCTCAAACTGAGCGTTTGCAGCAAAACAGATTAATACAAGCAGG
>DAOWFD010000051.1 GCA_030638185.1 Candidatus Aegiribacteria sp. | reverse complement strand
GCATGAGCTGAAAACCCGTTGATGATCTCAATACTGGCTTTCACAGAATATTCCTCACCGAATATCTTAACCTTTTTCTCGCCCTCCACGAGTTTCCTGCCCAGTGTATGCTGGGCCATGAATCCTACTACGAGCACGGAATTCCTCTCATCTGCAATGTTGTTCTTCAGGTGATGAAGGATTCTTCCGTTCTCGCACATTCCCGATGCAGAAATGATTACCATCGGGCTTCCGTCATGGTTAAGAGCCTTGGACTCTCCCACCCCCTGGATGAAACGAAGACCCTCGAACTGAAACGGGCTTCTGTTGCTGTAAAGGTAATCACGCATCTGGCTGTCGAAACACTCCTGATGTATCTTGTAAATCTCGGTGGCGTCAAAGGATAAAGGAGAATCCACATAGACTTTCATGGGGGGCATCTCATTACGGGTCACCAGCTCATGGATATAGAACAGAACTTCCTGGGTTCGTCCAACGCTGAATGACGGGATAATAAGCTTGCCACCGGATTTGAATGTACCGTTGATGATCTTACCGAATTTTTGCAGAGCCTCCTCCCGCTTTCCGTGGTTCCTGCCACCGTAGGTGCTTTCCATAATCAGTATATCTGCGTCTGACCCCATATCAGGGTCTTTCAGAATAGGTCTTCCTGGCCTGCCAAGGTCTCCTGAGAAAAGCAGAATTCTCTGAGTACCCTTCTCTCTTATTGTGAGCTCCACCTGGGCGGAGCCAAGTATATGACCTGCTTCAATGAACCTGAGTGAGACATCCGGAAACAGCGGGAATGCCCTGTCGTAGGGTATGGACATAAAGTGCTTGAGCGTTTCGGTAACGTCTTCAGCATCGTAAAGGGGTTCAAGGAGTTCAAGACCATTCTGTTTCCTTTTCTTATTGAGATACATTGTATCGTACTTCTGAATGTGCGCGCTGTCGGGAAGCAGTATCGCAGCAAGATCCCGGGTGGCGAAGGTGCAGGTTATCATACCGCTGAAACCGTGTTTCACGGCCCCGGGCAGGTTTCCCGAATGGTCTATATGTGCATGGGAAAGGATTATTGCATCGAGTTCTCCCGGATTGAAAGGAAACTCCCTGTTCAGTTTCTCGCTTTCTTTCCTGTGTCCCTGATGCAGACCGCAATCCAGAAGGATTTTTCTTCCGTTGAATTCCACCAGGTGCTTGGAACCGGTAACAGATTGAGCCGCTCCGTAGAAAGTAATTTTCACTTATATCAACCTCCAAAGCCCGACTATGATGAGGAAGCTGACCCTGTGCAACCTCTGAATGAGCCAAGGGAACCAAAATCTCCGTATGGACGTTATTGTGCATAGGCTGTATCTTTGCACAATCAATACATATTTAAATGTATTGAATTCACGAACGAAATTTGCAAGTTATTATGATGTAGATAATTACTTGAACAGTTAACACCTGAGCATAGGATACTCAGGAATCATCGGAAGGGATGAATCAATGAAAAGTTCTCTCGCTGTGATTAGTTCTCTGCTGCTGATCTTCTCCGGCATCGCACTTGGAGATACTTCCATGGACAGAATTCTGTCCGCTCTGGAAGCTGCAGAGATTACAGATGCGCAAGCAGCTGATCTTCTGGTTCAGAGCGTAATGGATAACGATAATCTGCCTGTCCGTTACCTGGAAGGCACCGATGCCATGCCCTGCGGAACACCTGCTATCCTCGAAGCGTACCGTCTCACGGGGTATTCACCCCTCGCCAGCCGCCCCCCTCTGAGCGGACCCGAATACATCATCACCTCACCTGACGGCTACTTCAATATACACTGGACCGATTCCGGTGAAGATGCAGTCAGTTCCTCATATGCGAATACTGTTGCTATCTCAGCGGATTCATCGTGGCAGGTGGAGTGCACCGAAATGAATTTCATTACACCACCCCCGGACAACGGGGTGGGTGGTAATGATCTTTACGATGTTTACATCTGCTACCTTACCGGAGGAACCCTGGGGTACTGTTCCCGGAACGGCGAATATCACCCCCCCGATTCTACGCAGGCTTGCACCGCCAGCCATATCGTCGTTGGCAGTGATATCTCCGGAACCGGACAGAGAAATTGTGTTATGGCCCACGAATTTCAGCACGCCATCCAGTTCTCCTACAGCTACGAAGAACCCACCTGGTTCATGGAGAACTGCGCAGTCTGGATGGAGGAAATGGTATACCCCGATGTCAACGACTACCTTATGTATATCAGTTCCGGTGACAACCCACTTCGTAGGCCCTGGATGGATATCCGTTCCGGCAGCATGTACTGGTACGGTGGTCTCACCTGGCCATGGATGATGTGGAACAGATGGGACTACGAATCTGTCCGTGAAATCTGGGAAAACTGCTCTGCAGTAAGCGGAAACTACATGATACCTGCCCACGAAGAAATGTTCGCCGCCCACGGAACCGATTTCGAGTCGTTCTTCATGGACTACGGCTGCTGGAGATGGTTCACCGCGAATAACTGGTTCTCTGGCTGCGACATGTACAACGAGGAGTCTTCACTATGGATCCCCGGTCCCAGGGTACTTCCATGGCATCATGTCTCAAGCCTGCCTTTCAGCGGCGACCAGACCGCGTACGAAACTGACACATACGGTATCCACTGGATCCAAGTCGATCTGAGCAGTTTTCAGAACCAATGGATCAAAATGGAGTTCAACGGCCGCGATTACTTCGAATGGAATCTGGGCGTAATAATGCACGATGAAACCGGACGTTTCAACTTCAGCTGGTACGATTGCGACGCCACAACCGGGGATGTAACCGTTTCAGCAGGAGCCTACGGATGGGACTCAGCCATTTTCTTCCCGGCGTTCATGTCCAGTACTTCCCTGGATCACACATACACTTTCGATATTACAGGTACGGATGGCATAGAGGGATCACCTTCAACCACCGACATTATTAACCTGAACGTCTCATCCAACCCGATCCAGGCCGGCGGCTATATAACATTCGACCTTCCTTCCAACGGAAACGCCATGGTCTGTGTATACGATATGAGCGGCAGAATGGCCGCAACTCTTCTTGACGAAGAGATGCAGGCGGGTTCCCACTCGATACAGTTCGAAGGATCGGACCTGTCAAACGGGACATACTTCATCATGCTCTTCGCAAACGACCAGATCTCCGGACAGAAAGTAGTTCTCTCCAGATAACCATTGACTTGTCAGCAAAGCAGGGATCCATTTCAGGATCCCTGTTTTTTTACGATATTAACCCGTGGAGAGCGTTTGGTTATATTCCCGGCTGAAGACAATGAAAAGCCCCGGAGGTAACCTTGACACGATATATCGCACTGATACTTCTGCTCATTATCGCAGGATGCGGGAGAAATGTTGAACAGTCTGATAACAGCAATTCGGATTATTCTCCCATTATCGTCATCCAGTTCAGGAAAACCGGAGTATCCTCCATTCTACCCTGGGGTATCTCAACGGACCGGGATAACGTGTCGGCTGCAATGCTTTTTCCGGACGATGCCCCGGTCAATCCGGAAAGCAGCAGGCTTGTTCATGAAGCTCTAGAGAACAATATGCTTATGGCTCTCGTCAGCGACACCTGTTTCAGCTATTGGATAGGCAGAGACCACATCCAGATATGGATAGACAGCAGCGGCACCGCTCGAGCACTCCCGGAGGAGCTCCTTGATGGAATATCCTGTTCCGCATGGCTGGATAATACCAGCCATCAGGATATTCTCCTGCAATTGTTCGATATGTACAAACCTGATTTTATCCTCATGGACTTCAGAATTCCAGATGCATCTTCAGTGCTTCAGATAGCTGAATACTGGACAGCACCGGATATTCTGTCCCGATACACGGTTGTTTTGTTCTCGTTTCCTGAAGACCCTGGCGACAGGGGGTGGTGCGCCTTTGCGGGAGAAAGGATAAATGGAAGTACCCCATACGGATTGACTGAACACGGTCTCTTTTCCACCATCCGGCTGCTTGCGGGTCTAAAATGGGTGGATGACCTGCCGGATAACATTCCCGCCCTTTCCATTCTTGAAGACACAAATGATATCTGGAGTCATCAATGAAAAGGAATCTCATCGCCAGAGCTGTTGATAGAGTTTCTGAAATAAAAGCAACAGATGCGCAGCTTATTGCGTTGTTTGCCGCTACTGTCATTGTGCGAAATCTTCTTGAATCGGTTTCATCCGGGCTGATTTTCCCCGCATCCGCATTTCTCTTTCACTTTCCCATAGCATACATCTTCCCGATGCTTGGGCTTACCGGATTGATGCACCTCTTCTCGGGATACCCTCTTCGGAAGCTCCTGCGTCTGATGATCTTCGCCTGGACACTGACACTGCTCCCGCCCCTTCTGGATTTCCTTCTGGGATCATCTTCCTCTATCGGTTATTTCCCGCTGAACAGAGATAACGCCGCATATTTCCTTGTGAATTTCTTTAATCCCGCGGTGGAACTGACAGGGACTACCACCGGTATAAGGATCGAAGCTGCTATAGGGTGTGCTCTCGCCGGGATATTCACTCTGGCAGTGGTATCGAATAGAAGAATCCTGAGGGGTGTTGCCACAACGGTTGCTTTCGCACCGGTATTCCTGATTTTCTTCACGTGGCCGAGCCTTGTGTACCTGCTGACTGTCAGACATTTTCCTTACGCCTCAACGGTTCAGGAATACTTCCAGTGGCATGCGGTTACAGCTCCGCATCTCACCGGCTCGCTTCACTATACTGTTTATCTTGTTGATCTTCTACCGGTTACACTCATCCTGGCATGGATCTACAGGATCCTGAGCAATCATGCCTGGAAGAAGTTTGCAGCTTCAGTAAGACATTCCTTCTGGGAAGCTGCAGCTCCCCTGGCCGGAGCTCTCAGTGTGTTTATTGCCGCATCAGGAGTGATGACGTTTGCCGATGCAGTTTCAGTTGCCGGCGCTCTTCTTGCGGCACTTCTCATTCTTCATTCGCGGTGGGCAGAAGGTAGAGTACGGACGATAATGTGGATAATCGCAGTTTCGGCTTCATTCGCAGTAAGCTGGCCCACAGCCGTCTTCGCTCTGCTGGCTATTTCAGTCATACTGCTTCCGGGACCCAACTGGATATCAAGAATCCTTTCCGCACCTGTCCTGTTCCTTCTCGCGTCCAGTCCCGCGGGATTATCATGGGGAATCCCCGTGATTCCTGTACTGGCTCTCTGCGCGCTTGCGCTGCTTGTCAGGAAAACCATCCACGGAGCCATTGCCGGTGTGATGGCAGTGATCTCAGTAACGCTTCTTTCACCGGATAAAACCACATCACAGCTTGAGTACTACACATGGCTTAACGATGCGGTGAACAGAAATGGAAGACTGGATTTTTCTCTCCCCATCGCAACCGCTGCAGCAGCCAGCGGCGGTGATATGCTTAATCTCGCGAAGGCGGAACTGAATGACGGGGACTTGAACAGAGCCAGGTGGTCATACGAGATCGCCGTAATTGATGGCAACGATTCACCTGATGCATACAAGACCGGACTTAATGTGGCGTTTTGGCAGGGGATGAGGGAGGAGTTCGAAGATCTTATGGCAGATTTGCTGTCGAACCCAGAACTTCTTGAACGGGTGGATGTTACCGGAATATTGGTGACCAGGGCGACCAGGGATACCGATACATTATTCCTGCAGAGGGCGCTGGAGCTGTACGGCCCGTCGCCGCAGCTGTTTCACGCCTTTTCAGCGGCCTGTTCAATGAACGGGGATCTTGAAAGGGCAGCTTCCTGGGCCAGGGCGGCTGTAAGTCATCCCTATGCTCAGGCGAGCCACTACGCGTGGGCGATACATATCACAGCCATGGAAAACGGTAATTACGATGCCCTCTACTCCGATGGTATCTCAAGGTTTCCCGGTTCTATTGATATTATGTCCTCGCGGCTCATGGCGCCCGTAACCACAGGCGGAACACCTGACCGGGAAGATCTTCTTGATATATGCCTTACTTTAAACCCGGCTTCACCCTCGATCCTCCGAACCGCAGCTGTCTGGTATCTGCATGCTGACCGGGCTGAAGAAGCGATGGAATACGCTGAAAGAGCTGTTGCCGCATCCAGGGAACCGAATTCTGCTCTGCTCAGGATAGCGTGCCTGGCGGCTGTCGAAGCCGGAGACAGCAATAGGGTCAGGACACATGCTTTTTATGGTTCACAGCTTTATCCCGATGATGATTTCTTCAGTCAGCTCCTCTCCGAATCACCCGGGGAGCTGTCATCCGCCGGGGCGGACACTGTTCAATCAGAATAGTACAGTGAACAGACGATATATATATTTCATTCTGAT
>DAOWFD010000004.1 GCA_030638185.1 Candidatus Aegiribacteria sp. | reverse complement strand
CGGAAGACAGGATAGAGAGCATCTACATAGCTTCGCTTGTGCACGATGTCGGCAAGATAGGTATCCCTCAGGAGATTCTCAGCAAACCCGGCCCCCTGACAGATCTGGAATTCAGTATCATTAAATCCCATCCTTTCATCGGTTTCGAAATACTCAGTAAAATCGAATTTCCATGGCCAGTCAGTGATATTGTTCTGCAGCATCACGAATACATGGACGGCTCGGGCTATCCGGAAGGTTTGAAAGGAGAGGATATACTTCTCGAAGCGCGAATAATACGCGTCACTGACGTAATAGAGGCAATGTCTTCCCACCGGCCATACAGGCCATCGCTGGGATTAGACAAAGCGATAGAATCAATAGAAGAGAAGTCCGGTATCCTGTATGATGCTGATGTTGTGAAAGTCTGCAAAAAGCTGCTGATGATTAAAGGATTTCATTTCGACTAAGGCCATTTGCTTCTGCGAAGAAATTACTCAATATCTACAGGTGGGATTCTTGAATGAGCAAGCATTTAATCATATGAAGATTATTGATATTGTTTTTGCGATAGTCACGTTCAACTAAAGAACGGAGGGTTACAAATGGGCAGATTTATGTCGATTCTTTCAGCTACAGTATTTATTTTACTTCTAAGCATGTGTTCCTCAAGTCAAACACCAGTGGTTTCATTATCTAATACACCCAGGATCACTGAACCGGATGCAACCGATGAGGACCTTCGGGAGCTGGCATCGGGGAACAGTTCCTTTGCATTCGATCTCTACAGAAAACTTGGAGAAGAAGAGGGCAACATCTTCTTTTCCCCTTACAGTATTTCAACAGCACTGGCGATGACCTATGGAGGTGCCGAGGGTATTACAGAGGAGGAGATGGCTGACGTCCTGAAATTCTCACTCTCCGAGGATCGTCTTCATCCTTCTTTCAACCTCCTGGATCAGAGACTTGCATCATATGCGGAAGAAGACAGTACATTCAGCCTTCATATAGTTAATGCTCTATGGGGTCAGGTCGGATACAACTTCCTGCCTGAATTCCTTGAAGGGCTTGCTGCAAATTACGGTGCCGGCATCAGTCTTCTGGATTTCTCCGAGAATCCCGAACTCTGTCGGGAAACAATTAATGAGTGGGTTATGGAACAGACGGAAGGAAGAATCGAAGATCTGATTCCTCGCGATATTCTTACAACTATCACGAGACTCGTACTCACCAATGCCATCTATTTTAATGCGCAGTGGCTCTTCCAATTCGATGAGATGGGAACCCATGACCAGACTTTCAACCTGATCGATGGAGAACAGATAACTGTTCCAATGATGAATCAGACTGATCATTTTCCCATGGCAACGGGGAATGAATACATGGCGGTGGAACTGCTATACAGCAATAGAAGAGCATCCATGCTTGTTATTGTGCCGGATGAGGGTTTCTTCTTTGAGGTGGAAGATCGTCTCGGGAACGATCTGATCGCGGAGATAACAGGCAACCTGACGGACACTGACCTCTATCTCAGCATGCCCAGGTTCGAAACCGTATCCGAATTCCAGCTTGAAGATGTTCTCTCCGAGATGGGTATGGTGTCTGCTTTTGGCATGTCAGCTGATTTTTCAGGAATGAATGGAACCCTATCACTCTACATAGCAAGCGTGATTCACAAAGCATTCGTTTCCGTCGACGAAAATGGGACTGAAGCTGCGGCTGCAACTGCTGTTGTAATGCAAAAAGTCAATGGGGGATCCTCAGCTGAATTGATAATAGACCGTCCGTTCATATACCTTATCAGGGATCGTGGCACGGGAACGATACTCTTCATCGGTCGCGTTCTGAATCCCCTTGAATAGTGGCAATAAAAACTGTTACTTTTCTCGATCAACCAGGAAGTCATACAAGATGAAACTCGTTCTGGGCATCTGTGTTCTCACTGCATTGAGCATCACTCTGGCGGACGTGATTGTAGGCGGTACTTCGGGTTACAGCTTGCACGCCAGCAGATCTACCGAGATAGATGCCGTTAGCGGGACAACCACCAGTGAAAGTAGCAACAACTTTATGGAACATGGCGGTGCTCTTGGAATCTTCATCGAGCTTCCCAGTCTCTCCTTCAAGCATGGACACATCGCCCTGAGGCCTTCATTTGATGTCACCATTCCAGGCGTATTTCTGCATGGAGGAGGCACAATTCTGTACAGAAGCACTATAACGTTATCAGGCTTCTTCCCTGATTCCATGGAAGGACACTTCAACCTCGCTACGGAGAATATCCTTTTATGATTCTGAAGAAATTACTGAAGTATGGCAGCGGTGCTGATCTGGAGAATTGATAATCGATCTTTCCAATCGTAACTTCTTTCTTGTATTTTAGACTGACACAAAGGGAGGTTCGCATGCATATTCTTATTCATGCTCTATTGATCTTCACTCAGTCAGTCACATTTGGTTCACCCATCACGAGGGACGTTCCGATTGCAGCCACGCTGCTTCCAGATGGATCCTGCGGAATACTGGTTCAGTCCCATGTTCCTGAGTGTCCCCTCACATTTCAAATAGTGATTCTTGCCCCAGGTGATGATCCGGTCATAATACCTCTTGAGATGTATATCGATGATCCTGTATGGCCTCGAGGTTCCGGCTGGACATCGGACGGGATGCTTTCTCTAATCGTATCGTCATACAGCACCTGGCACGAATTCTCTGATATAGTGACATTAACCTCTGAGGGGATTTTCATCGATAGTATACGAATCCCCGGTTCCGGACAATCTCTCTCAGTCACCAGCGGAAAGTCGTATAACATTAATTCACTGTTTCCTCTTTATGACGGCTCCGGCTACTTGATGAGCGTAGATCTGGTTGATAATGAATCCTGGGAAGTGCTTTCAAAAACACTTTTCAGGCTGGGGGAACAGGGAGATACTCTCTGGTCAAGTAACATCTCCTGTCCGGGATACTGGATGAATCCGGATGTCATCAGATCCATGCCGGATGGCGGCTGTTCTGTAGGTTCGGATGAAGATGGTTTCAATGATTTCCTTTATCTCAGTAGACTCTCATCGTCTGGAGAATTGCTATGGTCAGCAGAAATTGGAACCGGTGGTGAGATGACGCATATGGTGGAGGATATACTTCCTGCCGATGATGGAGGAACACTTGTTATTGCGTCGTCAGATCGATTCCGGATGCAGGATAACTGCCTCATCTGTCTTATAGACAGTGAGGGTGAAATCGTCAATGAACTATTCGAGGCAGGGCTCGGTTATGCAGTCTGCACATGCGGAATTCCGATCGAGAGGGGATTTCTTCTCGCCGGATGGACCGGTCCAGTAATTGATGATTGGACGAATCCTGTGGAAGAGGATATCCTTCTGCTCCGTCTCGATGAATATGGCACCCCGATAGCAATGGATGTAATCCCGCTCGATGATAACCGCGAGCCACTGTTTCTTCTGGAGACACGAGCTGGATATCTCATCATCGGTACTTGCTGGGAAGATATTTACACTTATTCTGATGTTTTCACTATGCTCATCGCAAGGGATGAAATACCTTCAGGCAGCAGGAGATGAATGCGGTCACGTATGAATTCCACTCCGCTCCGGTTCTGTCGGTCGCCCCACACATCACGCGGACTCCTGGGTCATGGAGTTCATCACGGGATATCCTCCGGCTGATTCGTCCCGGATGGTATCCGAGGGCTCCGCAGCAAGGAGTGGCCTGCGGCCACCTCTTCACCGCCACTGGCGGCTCATATCTCGCTCTCGATTTTTACCGAATTTGTTATGGTCGGATCATGGATCATTTATACAAGATGCCGGAATCGATGTTTGACTGCGGATGTTTCGGGAAGTATGATTATTTTCAGGAACTGATATTGAGAAATTGGAAGAAGGAAAGCCAGCCTGATAGCGAATTGGAGCATGACGGGAAATTGGCTTTTCTATTGCTTTATACTTATTGGAGGTGTGATTTCATGTTGAAAAAAACAGTTTTGACAGTTTTCATTCTGGTAATATTCACGAGCATTGCATTTGCTGACCAGGAAACGCTCTACCCGACTGATGACGCCGATGTATGGCAATACATACCCGATACTAATAGGGGCACGGAACAAGGTTTCCAGGTCGGTTGTTGTGGCTCCGGGTATCGGAGGAATTCTCTTATCAAATTTGACCTGTCGTCCTATTCCGGGGCGACTGTCAACAGCGCTATTCTACGTTTATGGGTTTATTCTTCATTTGGTGAATTCCCGACGGATAGCATCTATATTACCCGGAATAACGCTGATTGGGACGAGTTGACTGTAACCTGGAATAACAAACCTGGTTATGCTGAGGATACCCCCATAATTGCACCATCAATCTATGATTGGTGGGAAATTGATGTAACCGATTGGGTTCAGGATATTGTGGATGGGACCGATCCTAACTACGGCTTTCAAATATATAAGGACGATACAGACTATGCAGGATTTTCTATGAGAACGAAGGAGGGTTCGATCGATCCGGAGCTGGTGTTGGATTATACACCAGCTGCTCTGCAGGCCACAACTTTCGGCAGGATAAAATCTCTATTTGATTAGTGTTGAGTTGAGAAGAAATACTGCGAAAAGAAAGGGTCCTTATAGATTTTTATTGAGATGGACGGCTTCGAGGAGAATGCCGGGGTCATTGTTATGGCAGCCACAAACCGTCCCGATGTTGTTGATCTGGCACTTCTCAGGCCAGGCAGGATTGAACTCAAAGACAAACAAGCCACTCAGCGCCGGACTCCCCTCAGATAGCCCTTCATCTGCCTTCATACCGATTCTTCCGGACTCGGAAGTCTCCTCTGCATTCAGACTCAAAAGATTCAGTTCTCTCTGATCGAAGACATATGCAGTTCTGCAGATTCAATACCATATGCCCTGGAAAATACTCGCGGAACGCGAGTCATTTTGGAATAATCCGAGAATTCCGAAAACTGGCGGGGCACTTGATAGATTATCGAACTTTCTTCTATGAATCAAACGAATGCTTCATTAAAGTTGCCAAGGAATGACTTTCTAATCATAGTCTAGCCTGTGAGCACACCAGTTCAAAGGAATAGAGTGAATTTTGAGGACAACCTTTACTAGAATATCTATTGCCCCAGCATGCCTTTTCTTACAGATCTTCGTTCTTTTTATCATCAGTTCCTATTCGAGAGGGAGTGAAAGTACCGGATGTATTGAGGGGATAATACGATACCGAAACTATGTATGTGTCGAGGTTGAAATCTACCTGGAAAATACTGATTTCCACACTTTAACTGATAGTACTGGATATTTCTTCCTTGCGAATGTTTATCCAGGAGTTTACAATCTTTTCTCTCCCGCAATGCAGTGGAGCGATCTTTCCAGCGATGGAAGATCTGTCACAGTAGTCGCTGGGGATACAACCATTGCGAATGTGATCTGCACATCAATGATGGTTGGTGCGGAGAACTACTCGTACCCTTTAGAAAGAGATGTATGGTGGGAAACGGTAGAACTTCATTTCAAACTTGATGTCCCATCGCACAGAAGCTGCGATGGGTTTTACATTTTTGCGGATGCTTCGATATGTCCGGTGGAGAGAATTAATGAGGATGAGTATGTAGTCGAGGTTCCTCCACATTACGGAGAGTTCTCCTGGAGCCTACCCTGGCTAGGTGAACGAGAACTCAATCTGCGGGACAGCAGAACTACCAGAGAAAGTACAATAATCCTTGATGCAAGCGAAGGACTTGCACCCGCCTGGGCTTCAAATTCCATGTTATTGAGCCCACTTGATGAGCAGAGATTTCCACTGGCCAAGGCAGATGTTACAATTGATGAATGGAGTTCTCCAGAGTGGAACGTTGAGCACGCAATCATTGATCCGAGGCTCTGGGGTGATCATCAGCTAAGGAGATCAGGGCTGAAAGCCCATCTAATGACATTCAGGAATGATGAGACAGAATCCTGGCTGATTACAATGTTCTTCCACGATGGTTATATCATCTTGGAGGAAAATGGCTCTGAAACCACAGAACAACTTGATTTCGATATTATGGCCGCACGTATTTCAGCAAATTGCGAGTATGCATTGTTGAATACCGGTCAAAGTGATGATTCCATGCAATCACCCTATATAGTCATGAATATGGAAACTGGTGAAACAAGGGGTTTTGATCCATTCCCTGGGATGAACTATGAAGAAGAGGGAGATTACTTTGGACCTGCTTCCGGGTCAACAATAATAGTCAGACCAGTCAGGGACTTCAGGATGTCCGACACCGGATGCATCCTTGGTCACTTTGACGCAGAGATAAGAACGTATGATAACACAGGGGAACAGATACAGGAGATCTATGTGAAGGACTATGTTGGATCTGACTACCCTCGAATGCAATTCCTTACTACAAAGGATGGTATGCATTGGGGTGCTTTGCTGAACAGTCTGAATCATGAATCTGTTCTTCTTCTCGGCGGAGTATTCGACTTTGCCATATACGATGAGTTGGATCCTTCTGCCTTAGATAGAAGCACAAGGATGCAGCTTAGCGATAGCAGCTCATTCCTGTCGCTTACAAACAGGTATGGGTCTTTCAATGTCCTCGATCTCAGGAATGGTAATCTCAGTGCTTTCCCGTTCTCAGGCAGTTGCATTTCACCTTTATTGTTCTCACCCGACGGAAAAAAGATTGCGAGTGCCATCTTTGAAGACGGGCTGTCCGTTGGTGAATACTGCTGTTTCATCGGGAATACAGACAACATGGCTGATGAAGGAGTTGCTTTCCAGGGGTTTTCTCTGCACTGGTCCACCGCAGTTCCAGTTGCCCTGAATAACAACGGATGGGTCATGGTACGTTTTGAGGAAAGGAATGCATTTAACTACAACTCAAGGCACAGGTACGCAATCCTTGATCAAGCAGGGAAGCTGGTCTGGCTTAGTCATTACATAATCTGCAAACCTAATGCTGCTTCTGAGCCCTTCCTCATGTTTGAAGTCTCTTCACAACATCTGAACCGGTTTGCTTACTGTGATGGGGAGCTTGTCCATATACTGACATTCATACAAGAGGGAACATGAACTGCATCGTACTGATGGTTGCGTTAGCCGCTGGTTTTCCTGCATCGGGTGAACCAACCGGGGTTGAACTTACCTGCATGCTGCTCGACAGCATTTTCGGAACCTGGTACTCAGAACAGTTTTCCATAGTAGAAACAACAATAGATATTCCGATTGATATCCCTCAGGGTAGAATATCCCCTTGCGGCCAGGGACGAGTGGGGATCGACATTAGATTTGAAGATGCCCAGAGTGCTGCCCAGGCACAGTTGTTAAGCTCGGGATACGAATCCATCATAGAAACTATTCTCGGAATTTCCCGTACTTTAAATCCCGAGCAGAAATGGAGAATGATCATACTGCTTGATTCTTCTCTGGTTGTATTGAGAGAAAATATGGAGCCTGAGACTATTGATCTTAACGGAGACCCTGGTTATCTGTCATTATCTCCAGTTGGCAGTTATGCACTTATCTATGATTCTCCGGAATATGAAAGATCCGAAGGGATGCTGACTAAAGTAGATTTGATCTCCACGAAAACCTCATACTTAATTACAGAGGACAGCATGTATATGTCTCTGGGGCGCTTCGGTTGCTTCGTTACTGATAGAGGGTTGGTCATTGTTAGAAGGTTTCGAAACGGGCCTTTAGTTTACACATCATTGGCGAATGATTCATATGAACACTGGGAAATAATGGAAATCAGTGATCGGCTTGAAAGACTGCCGATAGCAACTACAGTGTATTACATCTCTTTCACCAATGAGACATCTTCAGGATTGAATGAAGCCGTTGTGCTTGATTTTAATGGGAACATCGTCTCACGCTTTCTTACAATGCGCATTTATCCTAAAATGGTATTTTCACCAGACGGAACCAAGCTCATTTTTTCAAGTGAGCTAGGGGTGAGTATATACGAAACTGTCACCGGAGAACTAATACGAGAAAATATTTACGGTGAAGCTAAGAACGCTCCTGTTGTCAGCCACTCAGGCTTGTACTGGGCATGTTCATTCAGGTCCAGCCTTCAGTATCTTGATAGCGGTCATTCAGTAATAGCTGGCCCAACGGAAGGTAACGACACGATAAACATTGTGCTGGCTGATTGCTCCGAGTTCTGGACAAAACCAGAAGCTCTTTCAATTTCAGATGAAGGAGATGTTCTGTGTGTTCTTCATTTTGATGTTCCAGGATATCCTGGCAGTGTAAGACGGTATGTGTTGGTCGATATTGCTGGGAATCCACTGTGGATGTCCGAGCCTCTATTTCCTTCTGTTGGAGTTATTCAATCAACGGGGAATGCACGGGGTCCATTTAATTCTGTTCTTCCCAAACTCGCAGATGTTTCTCAAGATGGAGATAGAATTCTACTCTTTGATTATTCTCATCTTAGAATCATTGAACTGAATCCTCAATGATTTTGAAATTCAAACACATAGAATCTATTTCCACTGGAGCAGTAAAGCCTATCAGCACTGATATAAGTAGCACCATGACCACCTAATGATATTGCCCACATAGGTAGTATGTCGGGAAAGCTGAGACACATTATCCGTCCAGCATTCCGCAAGAAGAGTTTTTCTTCACAGATAACCGGTATAGCGTTTGACCAACCCCGTAAATAATCGGATCGATGAATTTCACCGGTTCTTGCATCTAGCTGCAGGATTTCATCTTCACCGATTGCAAGGAGCGTATCTTGTTGATGGGCAAGCCGTTGAATCGATTTAGTATCAATATTCCACACAGTCTCTCCGGAATTGATATCAATAGCAATCAGCGAGTCTGCAAAAGGAACGAATACATTTCCGGAATTGATCAGCAATCTGTTCACTTTGAAATCGGTAAGTTCTCTGAACCATAGTTGTTCTCCGGTATACTTATTCAGACCGAAAACTGCCTCGCATGTTGGGGTTGTGCCGCTTGTCCATGAATTTCCACTTCTTCTACATGCTGCGATAACTACTTCCTCTGAGGTAGACAGTACCCTTGGCCACCAACCGTCTATTTCAATCTGCCACAGAGTATAATTTGAATTCAGTATTGCACGTATACCTTCGAGTCTTTGTCCATATATCAGAACGCTGTCAAGTAATATCGGTGCGGTGAATTGATCAGGTACATCCCATTGAGAGATGGTTTCACCAGTATTCATATCTACTGATATGATAGTATTCTCATCATTGGCGTCCTGGTTTTTTCCCGATGCGTGAAGGATATCGGCACCAGAACATGGTTGCCAGATCCAGATATTTGAGAAGGGGATTTCCCATAATTGCTGAAAACTATCAGCTTGAAGACCTATAATGTTATCCGCCAGTCCGATGATTAGTATACTGTCAGAGTCTCGAATATAGTGCACGCGTGAAGCAAACTCTTGCTCATGAATCAGCACAGGCCGTTCATTGTAAGACAGAGTACTATTGTTATTCCCTTGCTCTGAATTCGTTCCAGTACAGAATAGTGATGTGGTAAATAGAGAAAGGAGCAATACCAGCATAGCAGTTATCTTTAATCGATTCTTCAAATCCAACCTTCCGCTGATTTTCAAATCACAATACTGAAAAGAAGTCTAACTAGTGCCCATCCAGAATAGCATATCCTATTAATAAATAACTCATTAACATGATATAGCAAGGCGCATTTCGGGGTTGACAAAATCACGGGAATATGCTATATATTGTTGCCAGACAAATAGATAGACCAATATCCCAGAAAGGACAAACTCCAAAATGCGCCAAAAACAAAACGTTCAATTACCTCTTACAGTTCCCGCCTCAAATCATCCAAGAACTCAGCTCCTGGAGAAGATCAGCAGAATCATTAATGAGAATCCTACATTTGAGGAATTAGTTTGACAAGACCTGAGGTCTGGAAAACAGAACCATGGGAATCATGGATTGACAGCGGAACAGCTTCTCAGGCTTACGGTACTCAAGCACCTTGAACAGTTCACTTACGATGATCTCTTATTCCATCTGAACGAGACACCTCTCTATCAGTCGTTCTGCAGGATCGGAATAGGTGGAAGGATTTCATCCAGATCTGCTGTTGCGGATGGGATAAAGGCGATAAAACCGGAGACATGGGAGATGGTTGTAAAGCAGCTTGTTCAATATGCTGCCGACAAGGGCGTTGAAAAGGGCAGGGAAGTTAGAATTGATTGCACAGTAACGGAATCGAACATTCATAAGCCCACTGATTCTGAGCTGCTCTACGATTGTGTTCGTGTTATTACTCGGGAACTGCAGAGGATTGAGTTCAGGGGCTATCATGATAGGACACGTTCTGCGAAGAGGCGCTGGAATGAGATCAGGAACGGCAGAGGGCGGAAAAAGCGCAGAGGTCGTTATGAGGTACTGATGCGAATCACCGGGGAAGTTATTGGTTATGCCCGGTCAGCCATTGAAGAGATACTGGCCGATACTCTTGAATGTTCCTCAGACACGGCATGTAGATTATCCAGATATATAGGTATGGCGGAAGGAGTGGAATCAATAATCTCCTGGCTGAAAAGATGTTTTGGTCTTACCCGTTGTATGTGGAAATCGCATGAATCCTTCAAGAGTTATGTTCACAGCTCAATATTCGCTGCGAACCTGGCAACCATTGCCACACTGATTACCTGAAAAGCGTTATCACCTGTTTGTATTAATGGAACCTCTGGTTCAGATGCAGGGGTCTGTCTGCAGTGAGCTTTTACAGGGAAACTCCCCAGAAATGCCATCCCTGAAGGATGTCAGGCAGCAGCTATTGACGAGAATGACGTCCTGCGGCACATTACGATAAGGCCTATTTCTGGATAGGCACTACTTAAGGAGTGTGCTGTGTCCTGATGCGGAGTTTTGCGGAGTTATCAGGCGACTATTTCATTGACGGGAAAAGTTTCGGTATGTATTGTCATCTTCAAACAGAAAATATTGGGATATTCTAACGGATGAGCTGTTTCGGGGGGGTTACCGGAACAGTGGAAAATCTATGTCTCTATTATTGAGACCAGCAACGCAAGGAGAGGATTGATATGCATAGATTATTCACCGGCATGATGACGACCGCGATCATGACGATACTGGCAATGCCTGCCTCGGTGCATGCACAGCCCGAGTTCTCACGAGACATCATGAATGGGACCTGGTTCGTCGCCGAAGCGGATGAGGGATTCAGTGTCCGACTCGACATCACACCCGAGTCGATCACCCTGACTTCGCTGGAACCGACGTACCAACCTGCAGGTCATCCTTCCGTGGTCGTTCAGTATCTGGCCGATCAAAGCTCTGGGGCGCTTTACGTAATCCAGGTACCGATGGGAGTGTATTATTGGCTGTTTCAAAGCGAGAACCAGGCCATACTGTGGATGCCCAACGACGACAATGTTCACTTCGCTGTTCGTCAGGCTGGCATGCCTGCCGAACTGATGGGTGATTGGCAGGTATGGACACCGGAGCAAGTGGTCACCTTTACGCATGTGACCCTCAACGCCGACTCGGTGGTGATGTACGGTCCGGAGGGTGAGCAGACCGTTGCGGTCTTCGCGGTTCGTACCATGGGGCCGTGGCTGGAATTGAGATTGGATTCCAATCCCCACATGCAACCGCAGTGGTTGCACGTCCAGCCGCTTCCGGACGGCAGTTACATGCTCTGGCCCAACGGCAATGACGACTACATCGTGCTTTATCGGGAAGGCGCAGCACCCTCTTGGATACCGTCCGGGACACAGTAGCGCTTCAGCTCAGGAGCCATCCTCTCTGAGCTCACTCCTCGTGCTGAAATGTGCTGGAAATAACGGTCAGCTGACTTTCAGCAATCCGGCTTCATAGGGCAGTGTGTCCTGATACTGAGTCTCAAGTGCAAATATGCTGGAATCGATGTTTGACTGCGTATGTTTCGGGAAGTATGATTATTTTCAGGCACAGATATTGAGCAATTGGGGGAAGGAAAGTCAGCCCGGGAGCAAATTGGAGCATGGCGGAAAATCGGCTTTCCTATTGTTTAACACTTTTTGGAGGAGGGGTTTCATGTTCGAAAAAACAATTTTGACAGTTCTCGTTCTTGTCATATTCGTTAGCATTGCAATTGCTGACCAGGATACGCTCTACCCGTCTGATGACGCCGATGTATGGCAATATACACCCGATACTAATAGAGGCACGGAACTAAGTTTCCAGGTCGGTTGTGGTGGCTCCGGGTATTATAGGAATTCTCTTATCAAGTTCGACCTGTCCGCCTATTCCGGCGCGACTGTCAACAGCGCTACTATACGTTTATGGGTTTACAGTTCATATGGTGATTTTCCAACTGATAACGTCTATATTACCCGGCTTAACGCTGATTGGGACGAGCTGATTGTAACCTGGAATAACAAACCTGGTTTTGCTG
>DAOWFD010000181.1 GCA_030638185.1 Candidatus Aegiribacteria sp. | reverse complement strand
CAGAATAGTCAACTGGATGTCCATATCGGGTGCATTTCTTATCGGCACTGTGCTTCTAGTCGGATCATCAGTTGTCCGGATTATTGGTCCGGGAGTGGAGGAGAATACAGTTGTCCTTGCCGGTCAAATACTTAAAATATTCCTCCCTGTAATTTTCCTGAACTCTATCGAAGGAATTTTGCATAATTTCATGATCTACGGGAAAAGGTATGGTCTTGTTAGTTTTGTCCGTGTCTTCCAGATTGTTGTCTCATACATAGTTGTCCTTCTGGGGCATGAAAGCCTAGGTATCTTGGTAATACCGATATCCGGTGTTGCCGGGGCCATTGTGTCGTTCTCTATAAGTGCAGTTATTTCTCTGCGTCTCCGCCTGCGCTACCAGGTGATGATTGATCCAAGAGACAGTGATTTCAGGGAAATGATAAGGCTGGCTATACCCATCATAATAGGTGTTATTACCGGCTTTCTTGGTCCTGTTGCAGATAAGATCCTGGCTTCGTTTCTCAGAGCAAGTTCAGTAACTGCAATAGATTATGCCGCAAGAATAAAAAATCTGATACGGATTGTCTTGATTCAGCCTATTATCGTCCTGTCAACGGTTTCATTCGCAAAAATAGCAGCCGAGAATAATCTGCAAAAGCTGAAATACGAAATATCAAGTTTCATAAAGTACATTTCCTATTACGCTGTACCCGTTTCCGGAATCCTTGTTGTACTTTCGGTACCGCTGATATCCATCCTCTTTCAGAGGGGCAATTTTGGTCCAGAACAGTCGCAGCATATAGGTTACGCTCTGGTATTCTACTCTCCATGGTTTGCCCAGTTAGGAATAGGGCTAATCGTAAGAAGAGCCTTCTATTCAATAAAAGAGACGACTATTCCTGTTGTCCTGGGAATATGGGCCGTGTTTGCGAATATTCTACTCAACATTATCCTCATTGGGCCGCTGGGAATCGGGGGACTTGCTCTGGCGACTACTCTGACATCAACAGCAAAGACCCTCTTCCAGATGTATTTTCTGCGTAAGAAACTCGGAGGTATAAACGGGTCGGATTTCTTTCCAGAGTATTTAAAAATTCTTGTGGCAACAGTTGTTATGGCAGGGTATCTTGTACTTTCGTGCAAACTGTTTCCCATCGATCTGAATGCTACCTTAGCCATCAGAATCTACAAACTGATAATATGCGTTGTACCCGGAATCGTGCTTTACGTTGCAGTCACCGCTCTTCTCGGTTCGACAACCTTCAGGATCTACAAGAATGTTGTTAAACGGAAGTTATTCCCCGGAAAAGACCTTCCTCCCGGAGCATCATGATCCTCTGTCTGTTCCAAAGCCCCATTTACCCGTATCGAATCCGTACTCATCACGAAGCCTTATCATATCTTCTTTGAGAATACCGTAGACTCTCTCTCTTTCATCTTCACCCAGCAGCCTTTTAGGAAGTGGATTTGCTTTTGAGAACACCCTGCGGCAGACTTTTTTCAGGGGTTCCGGGATAATCCTGTTTATTCCAACGGTTCTGATGAGTTTTTTGTAGGTAAGTTCCCACTTTGTTCTGTCAATAGTTATATTCTCTATGTCATAGAAATCGGGGAAGTTACTATATTCCAGTTTAAGAAAACTGTAAATTCTGCGAAGTACTTTTTCCGGTGAAGTCCTGAGTTCACAGAAATCCAGCAGAAGAAATCTGTCGCGGTGAAAATATTTTCTGAAACGCTGCAGCTGCATATAATAGTTACTGACGTTAATCAAGTGTTCATCAATGATTGATCGATTCCATTCGGGGTTGAAACGGCCAGCGTTGTAATGGGATTCGATTCTTTCAAAGGGATCTCTAAGTATATATAAGAACCGGGGGTTGATACTGTATTCACTGATTTTTCCGGGAATGTCTTTTTCCAGGGGGTATTTAGTGTATCCCGTTGAGCCTTCCAGTACGTACCTGTGAACGGTTTCATCGAAATCCCATAATTCCTCGTACTTCTTATCCCGAACCCCATGTTTCTGATGCTGAGAGAAATACTCCGGTTCCTTTATTCTACATTCGCATATTTCCGGATGCTGAGCAAGGTATGAATAGAGGGACGTGGTTCCGCTCTTCATCGCTCCGATGATTATTACGTAGGCATCTTCTGGAATAACGGACATTTTTCCCCTTTCGTCTTTTCAGCTTCTATGTAATACCGGTTCCGGTGATTGCTGTGATTCTTTTTTTTCTTCTCTGTCAGGTTTTCTGAAATCAGAAGTAGCAAGGACAAGCAGAAGGCCCGAAACAAACCAGAACTGCGAATTGACAGTTGGGAATCTTAGCTGGTTACCTATTATCTGATGGATCATGAAACTGAATATTCCTGCAGCAAGGGCAACCGCAACAGCGCCTCCTCCTCTTCTGAATGCCTTGAGAAAGGCAGCAAAAATAGCTGCGAACACCAGAAGAACGGAGACAACGGATACGATTCCCCCTTTCACAGCATGATTGAGGAAAAGGCTGTTCAGTCCTCCAAACGTGAGAATCCTTTCAGTACTCTTTCCGTGCCTTACCTCCCAGAAGCTGTATATCCGTGACCTTCCCCAGAAGAATTCCTTGGCTCCCCATCCGACACCTGTCACGGGAGATTCTGCAAATTGATTAAAGAAACCGCGGTATGTAATGTATCTGTGAAGGAGAGTTGGCTGGTTCAGGTGTGCCTTTGGATTCATGAAAAAGCTCATCTGTCTTTCGAAGGTATCCGCACTCTTTATCAGGGAGAATACCGCCAGAACACCCAGAAGTACAGGTATCCATACCTTCGACCTGAAAATGTACATCAAGGTTATTCCGCAGCCTATAAAAGCGCAGATCAGCCCCCCCCTTGAGAAGGTATACAGAATACTGAGAACACCAAGGACAACCGCGGCAGCTGCGGTGATTTTCCACCTTACGTCTTTCTCTCTGAAGAACAGAGCGATGGCAAGGGGGATGCCCAGCTCAAGGTAGCCTGCGAATATGTTTGCGTTGCCGAAGAGACTCGCAACCCTTCCTCGATATACATATCCAAGGCTCATATCTACTCTTGAGAAACTTGTGATCGAGAAATATTGCATTACTCCTATAGCTGCAGCTGCCAGAATTGCTATCACTATCGCCCGCAGTAGCTGATTGTATTTATTCTCCGTTCTGCAAATGGAGGGAATGATCACCGCAAGAGGAAAGAATAAAAAGAGACTGCTACCGTCTCGTATAGCATTCCACCGATGCTGCCCGTGCAAATGGATTGATATGAATACGCTTAACACTTGAATAAGAATCGCGATGAAAATATAGAAAAGGTAGGGAGACGGTACAAACAGGGGCTTGTTCCAGAGTAACCTGTCGGCAATGTAGAAAAAAGTAAACGCTGTCATAACCATGGTCGCAATGGCGATATTGAACGAACCCGTTGGCAGTGTTGATCCGCCTGCCATGAAAACCAGAGGTAACAGAGGAAGCCAGAAACCGGGTTTTGGTCTAACGAAAAATATGACGACAAGAGCTGTCCCGGCAAACAGCAGGTAACGCATCTTCTGGGGAAGGTAAAAGAAACAGACGAAGTATACCGCTGTAAGCAGAAGCATAGCAATTATGCCACGGAGATTGAGCCTGCATACCGAAATATTATTCAGGTCAGGGGACAGTGTCCTCATATCTTTCTCTCCGGTTTAAAAAAGTTGACTGAGATGGTCTACTCCCCGTCCATGCTGAAAAGAGTTTTGAAATCGTCAGAGGTTTTTCCTCTCCCCGAATCCGATCCAGGTACAATATCTGTATTTTTTACGAATTCCTCGCAGTAATTTCTACTTTTTCTATCACTGACAGCTTCAGTGGTAAGTGACCGGCATCTCTCCGCTTTTGAATCGTAGATGTCACAGTTGAAGCAGGTATGAAGATATTCCCCGCAGCTTTCACACAGGGTTCCGAAACCAACGGTTCTTCTATCGTATCTGTATCCGCAGTTTCTGCATATCATCTATGAAATCCTCCTGAATCAGGTTTTTTCTTCAACTCCCCGGATCAAATACACCAGTATGAGGAAGATGGCAGGGGGTAAGATAACCAATACGGGCGTTTTGGAAAGAGTTACACTGATATCTTTCAGATGAGATTTACTATCACATCTGAATACCCGGTCCTTCCGGCAAGACCGTCGAAGTATCCACGCCATATGCAAGGAATCAGTTCGGGACTCTGCAAGAGGAGGAATTTCACTGTCATTACTATCAGAACTGCGCTCTTGTAGACCACGAAAATAAACCTCATCGAAGGAGAGAGCATATCGCGTGAAAGGACTATCCTGTTCCTTTCAGAAAAGTAGATGGCAATTTTGGAAAGCTCTCCGCCGCTTCCGGAAGCCACGCTGTGAAGGACCGTTTCCGAAGGAAGCACTTCGACCAAATAACCCTGCTCAATAACTTTTCTGCAAAGATCAGCATCCTCGTAATACATGAAGAAGTCTTCCCTGAAACCACCGATCCTGCTGAAAAGATCTGTCCGTATCATCATGGCGCATCCCGACACAAAATCCACCGGCACTCCCTCGTTGGGACTGTATTCCTTCTCAGAAATGTTCACCTGCTCAAATCGCATTTTCAATTTGACCAATTTCCCGCCGGCGCTCCAGAGTCTTTCAGGCTCAGATGCCCAGTACACGAACGGCGCTACAATACCGACTTTCCTGTTATCTCTTAGATACCGTGCCATGTTTACAACTGTTTCGGGGGCTACCTCGGCATCGTTGTTCAGAAAGAACGTGTATTCAGCCTGATCGTCAACGGCCATCTGAAATCCTGCATTGTTTCCCCCGGCAAAACCTCTATTTTTATCCATCTGCCTGAATCTCAGGTCTTTCCGGATACTAACCCATGAAGGCACCGGACCGGGCGAACAGTTGTCTATGAGCGTAATACTGATATCCACACAGCGGGACCGATCCAGAGAATCGATGCACTTCCTTGTCAGTTCCCACTGTCCATAGTTAACCAGAACGACAGCTACACGCATAAGGATTCCTCCGGTTTTCCCAAAACCTGAATCGTGTTAGTTTATGGTAGAATATATAATATTGAAACTGCGCAAGCGTTCAGAAACTTTCAACGTAAGGAGGAGAATGGCGGATATTCCTGAATCACCCCGCGTTCGGCCGGAACTGGCAGTATTTCATAATCTGCCGGTCGGCGGAGGTATCAATGTCGCGGGGGCACTACTTCGTCAGCTTGAGCACTTCTTTTCCATAACCGTTCACCATCCCGAGGGCTCTTCCTGCCTGAATATTCCCGGAAGTATTTCCATAAAGGAATGGCCCTTCCGGGGGGGTGGAAGAATTTGCGGCTTAAGAAAGCTTGCGGCTCCTTTGTCTCTGCCCGCAAGGCTGAGAGCCTTTGACAGGCTTTGCTCTAAAATTGCGGCGGAGATTAATTCCACATCGGATATCGTACTCGTGCACAATTCCATGTTCTTAGCGGCTCCGCCCGTTCTGAAGTATCTGACGGTTCCATCCATTTACTTCTGTTACGAATTTCCCCGCCATATCTACGAAAAGGAACTGATAAGGAGGACCAGAAATGGATTTTCCCGGCTTCTCCTCGCTCCATTGAGAGCACTGGAAAGGATTAAGGACAGAGAAGCGGTAATGAACGCAGATGGTATTGTCACCTTTTCCAGCTGGATGAAGAACAGGATTATCGATATTTACGGACTGGAATCCTCCATAGTAAGACCAGGTGTAGATACGGACTTCTTCCACATCGAGAAGAATGCCGTCAGAAGGAATATGATTCTCAGCATCGGAGCCCTGTGGCCTTTCAAGGGCCATGAAATGGCAATGGATGTTGTCTCACGTATCCCTCCCGATAAAAGACCTGCCCTCACGGTTATCGCGGATAGGGAATACCCCGGATACGGAGCTGATCTTGAAAGAAAAGCCTCTGAGCTGGGAATAGATCTGTGCTTGGAAAAAGAAATCTCAAATGAAGAACTCAGGCGGTTTTACAGCATATGTAAAGCTGTCCTCTGCTGCCAGCACAATGAACCCTACGGCCTGATTCCTCTTGAAGCCATGGCGTGCGGTCTTCCGGTTATTGCTGTAAGAGAGGGTGGATTCATCGACAATATAAACAGCGGAAAGAACGGTATACTTGTTAACCGCGATCCGGCTGAAATGGCCTCTGTTCTTGAAAAAGTTCTTCTGAACGATGAGTTAAGAAACAACCTGATTCTCAAGGGCAGGAAGTTTGTAACCGAAGAAAGATCAATGAAAGAAGCCGGCAACAGATTGGCGGAGATCCTTTCTGGTATTATAAAACGAGCCGTACGCGCAGAAAGCAGCGATGAATGACTATTGAAAGCGGAGAGCAGATTCAATTGGAAGACGGGGTCTCGGATACCTGTAATCCTGTACAATGCAATAAAGAGGGAATTATCTTTCCGCGAACGTTAACTCCGGGAGTGGTACATGCACCTTATAATGGACGCCAGGGCACTGCAGATACATGTTGACGGCATCGGCAGGTATTCCCTCGGAGTGATGAAGGCCCTCTCAAGACTTGAGCCAGGCTGGAAACTCTCCGTTATAGTTAATCCAGAGGCAGCACCGCAAGTTGATGGCTTACCCGTTGAAACCGTTAAGAGCAGCGCCGTGAGGTTCCGCCGGGGGGAGAACCGGGAGCTGGTTCCCTTCATCGAGTCTTCGGGAGCCGACTGTTACCTGAATTTTTCAATGGCAGGACCGTCACCTTCCATTCCAACGGTCTTGTCAGTTCATGACCTTATGGTACTGAATATGCCAGGATATTTCGGAAGCAGTTTTTTAAGAAATATCCTTGCAAGATTCCTGTTCAGGATAAGAATTAAGAGATCTATCGGCCACGCCCGCGCAATATCTGTTCTTTCAGAGGCATCCCTCAGTGATCTGCGGAGAGTATTTCCCGGAGCAGAGAAGAAAGCCTTTGTTGCGGGGGCTGGACAGGATCTGTTCTCAGGTGATGAAAAGGGGGGTTCTGAAAGGAAGGATTACCTTCTCTACGTAGGAAACGCCAGGGCCTACAAGAATGTTACAAGGCTTATTGTGGCTTACGCAAGACTGAAGGCCATCAACCCCCGTTTCCCCGAGATGAAAATGGTCGTCCGAAGGGACCGGGCCTTCGGTGATTTCATGCGCGATGTGCAGGAATGCTCCGCAACTGACAGTATTACAGTTCTATCCCATGTTACTGACGATGAGCTGAGAAAACTGTATCGCTCCTGTACCGGCCTGGTGATTCCGTCTCTGAAGGAGGGTTTCGGTCTTCCCGCCCTTGAAGCCATGGCTGCCGGTTCTCCCGTTGTAGCTTCCTCCGGAACGGCCCTTGAGGAGTTGGTCGGGGATGCGGGTATTCTTGTGAATCCTGAATCAGTTGAGGATATAATGCGAGGGATGGCCATACTCACCTCTCAACCTGATCTCAGAAGAAAGCTTGCCCGAAAGGCTCTCGAGAGGGCGGGTAACTATTCGTGGAAAAAAACCGCTTCGGTAATTGCAGACAGGATCGGGGTAATCACATCATGAAAGCAGCGGTTGTTAATCCTCCATTCATGAACGGAAGATTCTCAAGGACATCCCGCTCTCCGGCCATCAACAAGAGTGGAACTCTGTACTGGCCCTTCTGGCTGGCTCACGGTACGGGAGCTCTTGAAGAGGCCGGTCATGAGGTTCTCTTCCTTGACTGCCCCGCGGAGGGAATTAATGAGCGTGATATGCTCCGGATGCTGGCTGAATTTAATCCGGAATTTACAGTTGTAGATACTTCAACTCCATCCATCTACAGTGACCTGAGGATAGCTTCCATGATCAAGAAATATCTTCAGCATACTTTTGTTCTACTGGTGGGAACTCATGTCAGCGCACTTCCCGTTCAATGCCTGAAGCTTGCTCCATCATTGGATGGTATCGCCGTGGGGGAATACGACACCACTCTTGTTGATGTGGCTGAAAAACTGGACGGAGGAGGAAATTCTTCCGACGTGCCGGGGCTCTGCCTTAATATCAGGGGAGAACTAGTTGACACAGGCCCCAGAAAAATGATAGATGACCTGGATTCACTGCCATTCCTTGCTGATATCTACAGCAGGCATTTAGACCCGGAAAATTATTTCTTCGCTGCGGCAAGGTTCCCCAGCGTAATGACCATTACAAGCCGCGGCTGTCCCTATAGATGCTCCTTCTGTGTCTGGCCGCAGGTCATGCACAGGGAGGGCTACCGGGTTCGCTCGGCGGAACATGTGGCTGAGGAGTTCGGGCTTTTTCATGATCATTTTCCCGGTATCCAGGAAATAGTCATAGAGGACGATACTTTTTCTATTGACAGCAAGAGAGTCGAAGATATCTCAGAAGTTCTTATAAGGAACGGTAATCGTATTCCATGGACAGCTAACGTAAGAGCCAACCTCTCCCTTGAAGCCATGCGGAAAATGAAGGCTGCAGGCTGCAGGCTGATTATTGTTGGCTATGAATCCGGTTCACAGAAAATTCTTAACGCCGTGAACAAGGGAACAACTGTCGAGCAGAACATGGAATTCGCCGAAAGGGCAGGAAAAGCAGGTCTTCTGGTTCACGGATGCTTCATGGCCGGCAACCCGGGCGAAACACCTGAAACTCTTGAGGACACTTTTCAGATGTCCCTGAAACTCGCCCCGGACACCGCCCAGTTCTTCCCCATTATGGCCTATCCCGGAACAAGGCTTTACGACCAGTACAGGAAAGAGGAAAAACTGAGAACCGAGAACTACAATCGATGGGTAACGGAAGAGGGGCTTCACAACTGTGTTGTGGATCTCCCGGGACTTCCATCGGAGACCCTTGTGGAATGGTGTAATCTCGCCAGAAAACGCTTTTACCTCCGCCCCGGGTACCTTCTGTACAAGAGCTTTCAATCACTGAGACACCCATTTACCGAGGGAAGAAGAACTCTCCGGGCTTTCGGAACTTTCCGCAAGCACTTGTTCAGAAGAAGCAAGGTTTCTCCGGGAGAGGGCGGCGGTAAATGAATTCTTTTCCGTTCTGGATTGTACTGGGGCTGTTTCTTTCGCCCTGGTTCATCTATCCATCGATTCTCATCGGTATTTCCCTGTTTTTCAGGAAATACCCCTCTTCGTGGAAAAAGCCGGACGAGTGGCCTCCAGTCAGCGTACTGATAGCGGCAAGGAATGAAGAGGATGTGATTGCCTCAAGAATTCGAAATCTGCTTGAACAGAAATACGAAGGTTCAATCGAAATTCTCATTGGTTCCGATAGTTCTGATGACGAAACGGATGCTATTGCAAACACTTTCAGGGACCAGGGAGTGATTCTGTACAAGAGCGAGAAGCGAATCGGTAAACCTCTGATGATAAAAAAGCTGCTGGAATTGTCGAACGGAGAGATCATTGTATTTTCGGATGCTGATACTGTTTTCGCCCCTTTCGCCGTCAGGGAACTTGTCACTCCATTCTCGAACCCTTCCGTAGGTTGCGTGGACGGTTCCCGCAGGAACAGCCTGGATGACGATACATGCGAAAGTATCTACTGGAAGTACGAGACGGCTATCAAAAAAATGTGTTCATCTTTTGGAGCGGTTCTAGGGGCTACAGGAGCTGTATTCGCATTGAGGAGAGATCTTTTCATGCCGCTGTCGCCCAGAAGATCGGATGATTTCGAACTGGCTGTGATGACAAGGATCCAGGGCAGCTCATGTGTGTTTAATCCGAATGCGATAGCCGCGGAACCTTCACCCGACGATGCAAAGCAGTATCGAAGGCTGGTGAGGATAGTAAGCTGGATGTTCATCAGCGGGATACTGCTCATGGGAAAAGCCCTGAAAAAGCGAAACGTCCTGCTCTTCATGCAGCTCCTTGTACACAAGGTTCTCAGGTGGTTTTCCGGTCTCCTTCTTGCTTCAGCTACGGTTCTTGCCGGATTTCTTGCGGACGGGCGATTCTATCTGATCCTGTTCATCCTGATGTGCCTGTTCCACGCAATAGCCGTTGCCGGGTGGCTGCTGAAACGGTATATGCCTTCAAAGCTTCTTGTTCCCTACTACTTCTGGCTTATGAGTATCGCAGCTATTGATGGTATATTACGTGTATTGTCCGGGAACCCGGTTGAAACCTGGGAGAAGAAGTCGAAAGGCAGAAAGAGCTGAAGAAGAAAAAAAGTCTTGCTCTGGGAATGATATTCGATGGAATTGCAATATTTATAGCCATGGTCTTTTCCGCATGGATGAAATTCGACTCGGGTGTTTTCACCGATTCGGTCTCCATTTCAAACACCGTGATATTCTCAGGGGCTTTACTGTCGATCCCTTTCTGGTGGCTGATTTTTGTGGTATCAGGCTCCTACAGGCTGCACTGGGATTTGAGCTGGGCAGACGAATTAAAACTTGTGGTGAAGCCTGTTACTTCCGGTTTCATAATATTGTTCTTCGGTACTTTCCTGGTATCGCCTTCAGCCTCTATTGGCAGATGGATAATAGTATTCTATTATGTATATTTACTTCTTTTTGTCTTCATTGCGCGGGGCTGTATGCGAATCCTGGAAAGAATGCTTGCTAAAAAGGGTCTCCTTGTCCGCCGGGCGGCAATAGTCGGAACGGGAGAAGCGGCTTCCAGCCTCGAGAGTTATCTCATCGAAAACAACGCGCTGGGGTATTATATTGTGGGTTTTGTAGATCCGGGGAAGACTGACTCTTTGATGACCGTACCCGAGGACAGAATTCTTGGCACCGTGAAGGACCTGCCCGTAATAATAAAGGATTTCTCAATACGGGAGCTGCTTGTTACTATAGCTTCGAATTTCCATGATGATATTCTTTCCCTTCTCCTTCCCGCTGCGGGAGAGGGAATAAAGGTAAAAGTAGTTCCGGACCTGTTTGATGTTGTGACCGGGCATGTTCACAGTACACAGATTATGGGACAGCCGTTCATGGAAATACTACCTGAACGGCTAAGTTTCTGGCAGAAAATCGTGAAAGTATTCATTGATTACTTCATCAGTTTTTTTGTCCTTCTTTCAGGTCTTCCCCTATGGATAGTTCTGTCAGTGCTTATCAAGCTGGATTCAAAGGGTCCTGTGTTCTACCGCCAGGAAAGGGTTGGCAAAGGGGGGAAGATCTTCAGTGTATTCAAGTTCAGAAGCATGGTTAACGAAGCAGAAAAGAGGAGCGGACCGATCTGGGCAGGTAAGAATGATTCCAGGGTAACACGCTTTGGCAGGTACCTCAGAAAATCCCGTCTGGACGAGATCCCCCAGTTGATAAATGTGATAAGGGGCGAGATGTCTATTGTGGGGCCCAGGCCTGAGCGGTCCGTATTTGTCGATGAGCTCAGGAAGATGTACCCGATTTATCAGAAAAGGCTCACCATCAAACCGGGCCTGACAGGATGGGCTCAGGTTAAACTTGAGTATGATACCGATATGGAAAGTGTAGCGAACAAATTGAGGTACGATTTCTACTATATCGAAAACCAGTCAATATTCCTTGACCTTGAGATTCTTGCACGCACATTGAAGGTTGTCCTCACGGGCGCTGGAGCTCATTAGGTTTTTTGAAAGGAAAGAAAAATGGCAGTTCCTCTACTCGACATCAAAAGGCAGCATCAGCCGATAATCGAAGATCTCCGCTCAGTTTTCAACAGAGCCCTTGAAACATCAAGGTTCATAAAGGGACCCGAAATGGAACAGCTGGAAAAAGAGTTCGCTGAATACTGCGGTACAGAAAGAGCTGTCGGATGTGCTTCCGGTACAGATGCACTTATTCTGGCTCTCATGGCTGTCGGCGTTAAACCGGGAGATTTTGTCCTGACCACACCCTTTACATTTTTCGCCTCAGCCGGAGCAATAGTAAGGGCGAGTGGGATTCCTCTGTTCCTGGATATTCTCCCCGATACATTCAACATCGATCCTGAGCTTCTATCCGAATGGTTGACAGATAACTGCGTCGTTACAAACAGGGGTGTTGTTGTCAAAAGTAATGGTACACGGATCGGGGCTGTGATGCCCGTTCATCTGTTCGGACAGCTGGCCGACATGGATAGAATTATGTCAATCTGCAAAGACTGGCGGATTCCCGTTGTTGAAGACGCCTGTCAGGCAGTGGGAGCAAAGTGGTCGGAAAAGAGGGCCGGTTCCCTGGGTGCGGCAGGCTGCTTCAGTTTCTTCCCGTCCAAGAACCTCGGAGCCCTCGGTGACGGCGGCATGGTCACCACTGACAGGCCCGAGATGGCGGATAGAATAGTCAGCCTGAGAGAGCATGGCGGCAGGGGCTACATCCATGAGGAAGTGGGTTTCAATTCTCGCCTCGATGCCATTCAGGCCGGATTTCTAAGGATCAAGCTGGCGCATCTTGAAAGCTGGCACAAGGGGCGGCGTAAGAATGCCCGTTTCTATAGCAAAGCCTTCAGGAAGCTTGGACAGGTAACCGCTCCCGTGATAAAGAATGAAGCGTGGTCCATCTACAACCAGTATACCATTAAGGTGGCTGACCGAGACGAACTCCTCAACTACCTGCGGGAACACGATATCGGATGCGCGGTTTATTATCCGCTGCCTCTGCATCTTCAGAAATGCTTTGAGTGTCTCGGCTACGGAGAAGGGGATTTCCCCGTCTCCGAAGCTGTATCAAAGGAAGTCATATCCATCCCGGTTTTCGGAGAACTTACGGAAGAAGAACTTGTTGAGGTAGTTGAAACCATCAAGGCTTTCTATGCCGAAAAAGTTTAGGCGGCAGTGGAGAGTTCTTATTCCCCTGGTGTCAATCATTTTTATCTTCTCAGAGGTAATCGGCGATGACTTCTTCCATTTTATGGGGAAGGACATCCATAACATGTTCTCCAGAGAACCGCTGGTGGTTATCGGTCTCGGCGGGGCATTCACAGCAGGGGCTTTCCTGTTTGAAAGCGGAGAAGGCTGCGAGGGCTTCATGGGAGAAGGATGTCTGAGGAACATCTCGGTGGTTTGCGAAAGGGCCTTCGGCCTGACACTTCTCGGTGCCTCCTCCATCATGTGGGCTGGCGGTTCTCTCATGGATTCCCGCGGTGGTGAAGAAACCGGCCAGATGCTTACAGAGGGTCTTCTTCTTACGTACGGCCTCACCGGCGCGATGAAACTTGCATCGTGCAGAACAAGGCCGGACGGCAGCGATAGTCACAGTTTACCTTCGGGACATTCTTCCGGTACAGCCTGTGCAGCTGTAATATTATGGGACAGTTACGGTCCTGGCGCAGGCATCCCCGCGGCAGCAGTTGCCGCATTTACAGCTCTTTCACGAGTCACTCTCGGTAAGCACTTCCCTTCGGATGTAATTGCGGGGGCAGCCATAGGGATATCAGTGGGGCTTGCGGTCGCAGGGGCACATGAGGATGGTACCGGTTCCAATCACCATATTCAGCCAGCCATTGGAATCAGATGGAACAGTTCAAGAGGATTTGGAGTATATTTCTGAAATGAAAAGTAGACTCAGAAGCTTCAAGTACGCTTTCAGAGGTATAGGAACCCTTCTGGTAACCCAGATGAATGCAAGAATACATCTGATTGCTCTTATTTTTGTTATTGCGGTCGGGTTACTTGTGAACCTTAACCCGGGAGAGTGGGCTCTTATTGCCCTTGCTGTTGGCATGGTTCTGTCAGCGGAAGCCATGAACAGCGCACTTGAATTCCTTGCGGACCATACCGCGCCGGAGTGGCACGATTCGGTCCAGAAGGCAAAAGACCTGGCGGCAGGTTCCGTACTGCTGGCGGCTGCCGGTGCTCTCGCTGTAGGCCTGCTTGTATTCATACCCCATTTCTGATAGAATTCACAGCTCAACAGGGAGAATTATTATGCTGGACAGGGCACTTCTTAGAAATGAGACGGACAGAGTACGCTTAGCGGCTGAGAACAAGGGAGAACCCTGCCCGATTGATGAATGGCTGGAGCTTGATGAAAGAAGACGCAGGCTACTGGGTGAAACCGAAGAACTGAGAAGACGCAGAAATGAACTCTCAAATGAAGTCTCCTCCCTGAAAAAGGATATGGATGGCGATCAAGCTAAATTAATCTATAACCTTAGCAGGGAAAGCAAGGAGACGGGCAGAAGACTTGCAGCCATTGAGAAGGACCTGAAAGCAGCAGAGACCCGGATGAGTGATATCGAACTCTATTTTCCCAACATTCCGGACCCTGATGTTCCCGTCGGCAATGATGAAAGCTTCAATAGAATTGTAAAATCCGCAGGGGAAAAACCCTCTTTTGACTTCAATCCGCTTCCCCACTGGGAACTCCTTGGAGAACTGCTGGACAGTGAAGCCTCGGGATCGATAACAGGGTCGAACTTTATTCTTCTCAGAGGTTGGGCAGCCTGGCTGCAGAGAATTCTTATCAGCTGGATGATGGATTTCAACTCCAATGCCGGAATGGAAGAGGTGTGGGTGCCGTTCATCGCGAACAGGAAGAGCATGACATCCACCGGGCAGATCCCTAAACTTGAATATGACATGTACCACATTGAGAAGGATGATCTCTTTCTTATACCCACCGGGGAAGTTCCCCTTACGAATATCTACAGTGATTCCATTCTGCAGGATAAAGATCTTCCCATCAGACTTTTCGGTTACTCTCCCTGTTTCAGGCGTGAAGCGGGAAGCTACGGCAAGGACACCAGGGGTCTTAACAGAGTTCATCAGTTCGAGAAAGTTGAAATGGTCCGGATGGTCAAACCTGAGAATTCCGAAGTTGCTCTTGAGGAAATGACAGCCCATGTGGGGGAAATGCTTGAATTGCTGAATCTTCCATACAGGGTTTCCCTACTCGCAACGGGCGACCTGAGCTTCGCCGCTTCGAAATGCTACGACTTTGAGGTCTGGTCCGCAGGGCAGGAGAAATGGCTTGAAGTTTCCTCAGTGTCAAATTTCCGTGGTTTTCAATCCAGAAGAGGCGGGATAAGATACAGGCCCGCAGCCGGAGGAAAGCTTCAGTATGTCCATACTCTCAACGGTTCAGGACTGGCCCTTCCACGATTAATGGCTGCCCTGATAGAGAACGGTCAGACAGAATCCGGTAGGATTGTATTACCTGAAATACTGGCAGAAAGAACCGGAATAGAAATTCTGGGATGAATCAAAGGCGGGACGGGCCTGAAGCCCGTCCCTAGCACCAGCGGAATGCCACTGTCAACGTGAACTTACCTGGATCTGTATTGTAGAAGAACACTCCTCCATAAAAACCCTTGCAATAAGACGGCCTGCGAGAGCTTCCAAAGAGAGGGGATCTCTTCGGAGGGCGAATTCATACAGCACAAATGCGGTAACGTAGTTACCTTCATCCATGGCCTCTCTGGCGATGCTGTTAAAACTGTCAGCATCGGCAGGGCATGTGGCTAAAGTTACGCTGGCCAGCATTACCGACGGCAGAAGCGCTACCAGTATGATTGGTATTAACCTCATTCTGAGCACCTCCTCAATCTGCTCGGAGTTTCCTCCGGACAGACGTCTGGTAACCCGGCTGTCCTTCCCGGTTTCCCGGGCTGGGACCCGTGGCTTTGCGTCCCGGAGTCTCCTCCGGTTTGCATTGAGTCAAACGGTAACCCGGCTGTCCTTCCGCTTTCCCCTGAAGCGGCTGGGACCCGTAGCTTTGCGTCCCGGAGTCTCCTCCGGTTTGCGCGGCGGTGCTCTACCGCCTTTTTATATTCTACAACTTATTTCACTAATGTAAAGGGAGATAAATATGTATGTATCTTATATAAGCGTCATCTTTGTGACACCATCCTCCAAAAAGGAGCTGTTGAGACTAGTGCGTGAGTTCTTTTCGTGTCTCTTCCGGAGGAATCCATTCAACCTCGGAAATTTCCGGACCTGATATGCCGGTAAAGGAAGCGCGAAGATGCCGGTCCCAAAAATCCACAAGAAAACGATAGATAGTCATATCCGCTTTCAACTTGAATTTACGTGTAAATACAGATTGAATATTGCTCAAGAATTTTAATGGATGCCACAATGCTTTCAGAAGAACAAACTGGATATATATCCATATTCGTGCACGGGTAATCTTTTTATAATTATCTCTCCATGTAGGAGAAAAGTTGATGTCTTCGTATTCAAGGCCTTCCGGCATAAGATCCTCTACATCTGTTTTAGGGAGGGGAGTCAGCATGAAAGCAACAATTTCGTCCAGACCAAGTCTTACGAGTCTACGGATGAACCTGTAGGTCATTCTACGGTCAGCTCTTTCTTCTCCAGGAAATCCCAGGACAAAATTGCAGTTCACCATTATTCCCAGTCTATGACACATACTGACAACTTTCTCCACATGCTCAAGATCTACAGGTTTGTTCATTAAATCCAGAACCTTCTTCGATGCTGATTCGGGCGACAGGGCAAAATATCGACAACCTGATTCGTAGAGAAGTTCAAGTTCCCTCTTTCCAACGGTTTCAACTTTAATGCCGGATGGGAAGCAGTATGTATAGTTCCTCTTCCTCCTGAGCAACTCCTGTGCAAAATTCCGGGTTCTTTCAAGGGATAAAGAGAAATTTTCGTCCTGAATATGGAAATCGCTAACTCCATATTTATCGTGATAGTAGTCCATTTCATCTACTACTCGTTTGTAACTCTTCGCCATCCAGAAACCACCCCACATCTTCGGTGTCTGGCAGAATGCGCATGAGAACGGGCAACCTCTGCTTGTGAAAAGACTGATGTATCTGCCTGTCCGAACAGGACCATGGGCGTAATGAAGGTTCCAGTATGTTTCAAGGGGTAATGGATCGAAATTTCCGAAAGGTAAATTTTCAATAGGATTAGTCCTCGGTACCCTTTCCGATCTAAAACCATGTCCATAAAGCCCATCCATTGTATAATTCTCTCCGGATTCAAGCATCCTGAGCAGTAGGGGGAATCTCTGTTCTCCTTCGCCCTGAACCACATAGTCCGCTCCAGCATCAAGAAATGGATCAACGCAGAATGTTGTATGATAACCACCGATAACAACCGGAACTTCTGAAAATCTTTTCTTTGACTCTCTTATTATCGAAAGACCCATACCGTGTTCAAGGGTACAATGCACGGATACACCAACAACATCAACATCATGTGGAATACTATTTACAATTTCCTCTGGAATGAGCCCTCTGGCCTCGAATTTGTCAAGGTATGATGAGAATCTATGCGGAGCCAGGCCATATGCATCAACAACAGCAACATAATGTCCCTCTCTCTGGAGAACGCTTGTAAGATAAGCAAGGTTCGAGGGAATTCCGGGAGTGGATCCGAAGGGACTATTCTTAAGATTGATTACTGGTGTCCGAACGAGGGCTACCTTCATTTTTCTCTTCTCCACTTAAAATATTCCCGTACCGTGGCAGCCAGAAGCCGGGGGTAAAATTTAGTTGTGCATACGATATTTGTTGAAACAGAGCATTCCCAGGTACAGGAACATTTCCTCCTGTTGATTTCCCTTAATAGTTTTCTGGACTTTTTTAGTATTGATATAAGGTTGTAGTTTTCGCTACGCAGATTGCCCAATACTTCGGGTCTCAACTCACAAAGCTTTACATTGCCAGTTTCATCAATTACAGTAATTTTCCTTCCCGCAAAGCAGTTTGATACCCTTTTTCCTTTAACAAGATGCTTCAGTGCACCGATGTAAACATCGTTCAGTCCTCTGAAAAAGGCGCTGAGAGATCTTGTTTCCTGTTTCCTTCCAAGTTCCATATATTTTGTTGTTTCGCTTAGAAAGACCTCTAAATCAAGATTTTTCGGGATTGGTTCCGGCCATTCCATTCTGAGAAGATGAAGCTCATGGTTGTCCGGGTTGATCTTTTCCTTTACCCAATCTCTCAGAATGGGGTGAAGATCGCAGTTTTTATGCATAAATACTGTAACAATATCCAGGGAGAGGTTTACGCGCTCTTTCTTAAGTTTCCGTATCCTTCCTGCTCCTTCCAGAACACCCTCAAGACAACCTGATATTCCCCTTGATTCATCATGTCTTTCGTCTGGAAAGTCCACGCTGAAGGCTGCTCTGAAATGGACTTTCGGGTACGTTTTAGTAAGAAAATCGAATGCTCTTTCTGTATTTTCAGGAAGCAGGCCGTTTGAAGGAATAGTTACATACTGTACTCCTGCGTTTTCAATAAAGTAGCCCACTATCCTTACAATATCATCTCTGAGTATGGGTTCTCCTCCGGAAATCAGCAGGTATGGGATTTTACCGCATCTTTCCGATATTCTCTTAAACTCTTCAGAAGTTAATTCCTGTTCCTTTATCTTCGTTCCGCTTACTCGATCTCCATAGAAGCAAAAAGAGCACCGGGCATTGCATTTGGAGGTAACGAAAAGAATCAGAAACGAAGGCTGATATGGTTTCAGAACCGCTGTTATCATTCTGAGAATTTTCACTTAATTACCGTTTCAAGATCAATTGGAGCATGAATTCTCTGCTGGCTACATCCGTAAGAGGGAATATATAAAGAGGTCTATGAATCAACAGGCTGGAAGCTCAGGGCTTACAAAGTTCTTGAATATCAATTATAGATTACCTCTGTTTCAACGCCTGCTCAGATTGGATAATTTTGAATATTTCGATAATTATACCAGCCTATAATGCTGCTGATACTATAACTGATTGCCTTAAATCAGTTGATGCACAGGATACAAGAGCCCTTGAGGTTCTTGTTGTCGATGATTGCAGCAATGATGATACTGCACAAAAAGCTTCTAGACTTGGAGCGGTAGTAATTGTATGTGAGAAAAGAAGTGGCCCTGCAAAGGCTCGGAACATAGGAGCAGAGGCTGCTGCTGGTGAAATTATTCTGTTTCTTGATGCTGATGTTACAGTGCCCAGCAATTTGCTGAATAGTATTACTTGTATCCTTGGTTCACATCATGATATTGCTGCTGTTCAGACTGTTTATTCCCCGGAATGCACTGCAGATGATATAGTATCAATATACCAAAACCTCTATTATCACTGTGCTCTTGCTCATGTTAAGGATGAGAGTGTGGCTATTTTTGCAACATGGTGTGTTGCTGTCCGCAAAAGGGATTTTGATGCTGTGGGGGGATTCAATACGAAGATTCCTGAACCTACCGTGGAGGATGAAGAACTGGGTTACTCCCTTGTGGATTCAGGAAGATCTATTTATCTGGCTAAAGACATCATGGTGGTTCATCTGGCAACCTATACATTATGTCAGTTTGCCCGGCGCCGATTCAGGATGGCAAAAGCTCAGGTGAAGAGCGGCTGGAGATCGATCAGAGAGAGATTGCTGAAGAGATATATCAACCTCAAGGAAACCGGAACCCACCACAGCAGATGGGTTGTACTGAGTATACTGCTTGTGCTTGGTGCAGGTTTTTCAATGGTAGCGTTCCTGACCGGTGTGTTACTCGGATTATCCTTTTTACCGTGGCTTCCTGCCGTTGCTCTCGCAGCGATAATTTTTTCTTTCTTCTGTCACCTGAATTTCTTCCGAAGCGCAGTTTTTTATTTCGGGTTGAAGATTCTGCCCGGTTTCATGCTGCTGTGTCTTCTTGATATGGCTGTCCTCGGCTGGGGTGTTATTGCTGGAACAGTTCAGTTCCTGTGCGGAAAGCACTACTGATATTTCTAAATTCTTCCAACGATATACCGTACAAGAGTGCGCAGAACTGAAAACCCATATGGAACAGGTTTAAGGCTTGAAAATCCTTCTCCATGTATTGTGGGAATGGGTACTTCTTTGATGTTCAGCCCTGCCCTGATCGCTCCCACAAGCATCTCCGAATCGAAATTGAAAGTATTCGAATAACTTCTGTACGGTATCTTCTCAAGTGCTTTCCTGCTGTACGCCTTGTAACCGCTGTGATATGATGTAAGTTTCTGCCTGAAAACAAGATTTTCAAGAGCGTTCAGCCATATGGTTCCGTAATACCTTGTCCTGGACATACCACCCCTTCGCATGTCTCCAAAAAGAATTCTGCTGCCGCCTACAACATCGGCACCTTTTTCAAAAGGAATTAGCATCGGTTTCAGGTATTCGGGGGGATACTGACCGTCCGAGTGGAGCATTACAGCTATTTCGCCATTATTCTCCAGCGTCCAGTCAAAGGCGGTTTTCTGGACTCCTCCGTAACCCCTGTTTACAGGATGCTGAATAAGGGAGATCTTCGGGAATTCTTTCTCCAGCTTGCGCGTAAGGTCGGCAGTACCGTCGGAAGAGCCGTCATCTATAACAAGAACGGTATTCAGGATTTCTATAGTTTCCGCTGGAATATCCCTGATAACTTTCTCCATAAGCAGTTCCGCATTGTAAGCAGGGATGTAGCAAACGATTCTTATGTTTTCCAGAATACAATCCTTTACTGATAAGTTCAATTTGGGTCGGGCATGTGTAAATATGCATGGTATTCCATGTCCCTGGTAGGCTCTATGGCTTCAGAAAGCTCCTGTGTCCATAGCTCAATATGAAAGCTGCTTCCGTCAAACCAGTAAAGGTAGGAGTTTCTTCCGGGATAGGCCTGCATGAATAGAATGTCCTCGCCGGGTGTCTGATGAGCGCAGTAGATTATTTCATTGTCAAGAAAAGGGGAATTGAAATTCATACCGCTGCAGATATTCGGGTAACCATGTTGTCCTGCCTGCATGAATACTATTGAGGGCGTTTCAACGGAACTCGACGCTGTTATGCGAGGCCGGCTGTCAATGGTCTGCCATGGGCCCGACCTTAGTTCTATTCCCTCAGGCAAATAAACGAACAGTGTAATTAAAAATAGACAGAAGGTAAAGATAGCTACCATATTGCTTCCTTCAATCCCCTTCTTTCTCCTGGCATACTTTACCGCTTCTCGTAATCCTAAAGATGAAAGAAGCAGGATAACGGGCATGAAAGTGAAGTAATGTCTGGGACCGTAATCAATGGCAGGACAGTAATGGAGAATCATCAGCAACATGATTAACACCAGAGGTACATAAAGCAGGAGAACGCGCCTATCCTTTCGTGCCCTTCCAAGTGCCAGGAGCATGGGAAAAAGGGAGAGGAACGGCCACCCGAATAAGATCGTGCTTCCGGTCCCTGTTTGCCTTACAACGTTGAAAAGCCCTCTTAAAGGCGTATGTGCGTAATCTCCGTACTCCGGAAACCAGGCCTTGTCCGGTCCGAAACCAATCAACTTTCCTCCCCTTACCAGATCATATCCTGCATGGAGGAGATTTCCTGTGTAGTAATTGTTCGACAGCAGTAACAACACAAAGGGTATTGCCGCAGCAGCGGCAGCAGGGGCCAGAATACGGAACCACCTGTCCCTGCAGCCCACTATAACTGCAAGTGGTACGAAGAACAGCCAGACGAGAACAGGATAGGGTTTCGTGGCAAAGGCAAGCCCTATAAGAAAACCACCTGCAAGTGAGCAGGCAACCGATGCTCCCCTTAACCTTCTGGATATCAGGTAAAGTGACCATGTAACCAGCATCAGGTTCGTATTGTGGGCCATGAATGTAGTTGTCATAAAAAGGAAGAAAGGTGACAGAAGAAGAAGAACGACACTGATCCTGGCCATAACCTCCCCTGTCCAGAGCCTTATCAGAAGGAAGATTCCCAATAGTGAAAGCAGCCCCTCAAGGGGGCCAAGGAGAGGAGCTGCGTCGGCGGCGGTGAATGGCGCCATCAACAGCGAATGGAATGGGGTATAGACAATAAACCATTTGTTATTCCTGAAGATGAAATGCCGGAACGGAAAATAGGCCATTGGATTATCAACATCCGGTGCGGGAGCCGCAAGGTGCCCGGCAGCGTAGATCTTTGATTGAAAATAGTATGCAACTTCGTCGCCGCCCTTCGGGATCCCTTCGAAAGGACCGTAAGCCATCCAGATGGAAAAAACCGCCAGAATTAACAGAAGAAGTCCTAGGAACCTGGCTGTAGAGGGTTTCCCTATTTTTCCAATAACCCACTGAACCAGATCTCGGTTGGTCCTTCCAGCAACATGCAGAGCAAAACAGACAGCTGCAGAAACCAGCAGAATGAACTGAACAATCTTATCCGACGGGCCGCGCGGGATAATTACAATGTATCTGTACACAAGAAAGAGAATTGTAAGAATTAGACCGGCTGATAATAAGAAGATTCGAGATTTCAAATCAGTATTTCCTTCCAGCCATATGCATTATTACTCCGCTCAGCACGGCAGGTACTATAAGTACAAGGTCGGGCAGAGTCATGAGTGACGCAATAACCCCCCTCAAACCTGCCTCTCTGACAGATGCAAACCAGAATCCCGCATGACCCGCTGTCAGGATTGAGAAACCGGCAGCAGCAAGCCAGATTCCCCACTGCCATCCTGCAGCATATACCGCCAGACCGGTCGGTATCAACCAGACACTCACTGCCCCTGAAAGAACAGGCAGCATTTCAAGAGGAGTTGCCATTGAAACGGAAGGAACCGCATGGTCTGAGCCTCTTCGAAGAAGGTAGAGAACCTTCGACTTCATCATATTCCATTCGTACCCCATCAATTCGGTGAATGTATATTCCCTCAGATGGTAAACCTCTATCTCAGGTGCCATGAGAATACTGCCCCCCGTACCAACAAGTCTCGCTGCAAAATCAGCATCCTCCACGGTTGCGCCGGGAATTCTGTCGTCAAACCCTTCCAGTTCCTCGAAAACAGATCTTTTCACCGCGAAGAAGAAGGTTCCACAGCCGGTAATGTAATCGCTGCCAATTCTCCTGGTGAAAGTGTAGTAGTAGTAGAAATTCTTGTAGAACGTAGCTGCATGACTGCCTGCGGCAACAGGGCTGTAGGTAGCCTGAATCGCTGCAGGCTCCAGATCGATGCGCTGCTGAAGCTTTTCTCTCCATCCGGCAGGGGCGACAGCGTCGCTGTCTATGAACAGCAACCATTCTCCTAAGGCGGTCAAGGCACCTGTATTCCTTGCCCCTGCGGCTCCAGGACTGCCGGAACTGGAGATTACCTTTGCTCCGAGCCGAAAGGCTATCTCCCCGGATTTATCTTCCGATCTGTCATCTACGACTATAAGTTCATCCCCATCGCGCAATTCATTCCGGAGCGGCTCCAGAACGGCTTCAAGGGTCTTCTCACTGTTATGAACCGGGATTACAACTGAGATCGATTCGCCGTTTTTTTCCATAGTGCAGAAATCTGCTCTCCAACCATCTGTAGGAGGCTCTTGGCTCCGCTCCACATCGCCCTCACCTGGAAGGGTGACATGATATTCATCAACCTGTACAAAAGGAACCCTGGTCGAAAAAAGTACTTTATGTATGCCAGTCTTCGTAGCTCCATGATCTCATCAGCCGTCATGCTGAAAGGCACAAAACAGGGACGATCAAGAAGCATTCCCTGATCTGCAAGATTTTCCGACATCGTTCCGAAAAGTCCCTTCTGCACACCTTTGTATAGTGGCGTTCCGGGAAACGGTGTAATTGGGAAGAATTCCACAGTAAATGAGCCTAATTCTTTTGCAAACTCAATTGTTTTCAATCCATCCTCAAATGTTTCTCCCGGAATACCAAAGATATAAGTCGTATGTGTTTTGATACCGACACTGTGTGTAAGTTTTACAGCGATTCTGATCTGGTCAAGGGTTTCATGCTTCATAAGAGTATCAAGATGCTTCTGCACGCCACTTTCTACCCCATAGTTTATACACCAGCATCCCGCCTTTTTCATTGCCTCGAGAAGAGGTCTGTCTACGGAATCCGCCCTGCAGGAAACCCACCAGCGAATTTTGAACCCCCTACTGATAATCTCATCACAGATCGCGTAAACATGATTGTGATCGCAGGTAAAATGTTCATCCCAGAATTTTATTTCCCGCGTTCCGTAGTTGTTGATGTAATATTCTATTTCATCCACTACAAGTACCGGGTCTCGAAGGCGTATTCTGCTGCCGTACATCTTGTAACAGTAAAGACAGCTTCCATTGCAGCCTCTGCTTGCCAGCATCTGCATTGCGGGAACGGTTGAAACCTGCTCAAAACTGGGGTAGTAACGGTCCATTTCGCAAAGATCAACTGCCGGGAAGGGTAATTCATCAAGATTATCAATTATCTCCCTCGGAGGAGTTCTGTGAAGCTCTCCTTCGTCCCTTATCATCAGACCCCTTACTTCCTTCAGATCTCCGCCGGATTCCAAGACATTGATCAATTCCCTGGATGTTATTTCTCCCTCTCCTATGACGATAACATCCAACGCTTCGGTACTCCTCATAAGAGCTTCCGGCATGGCAGTCGCGCCGTGGCCCCCGATAAAGGTGAAGATAGACGGGATAGATTCCTTCACTTCCTCAATGAAAGGTTTCGCCTTGTCCCATAGAAGGCTTATAACGTACACTCCCAGAGCCTGAGCTTCAAAATCGACCGTTTTCTTCAGCATCTCTTCGTTGCTGTAGAAGAACCCTTCCAGGAATAGTATGTCATGACCCGCTTCGCGCAGAACCGCTGCTACATACTGCAGGCCGGGAGTAGGCCAGCACCCGGAGATGCCGCGTGTATCCTTCGCGCGTATGTCGTCCGGACCCCATGGAGGAACTACCAGGGCTATGCGCAACCGAATCCCTTTCGTTAAGTGACACCTTCATTCGCAGGGAGTATCATACAATACAAACGTCCTGGCAGACCATGAATGTACAACAGCTGAGAGCTTCAGCCTGATCTAGCAGAGGGGCTTTTGCAGCTGGAATTGGCTCGGGGGGTCCTGATATGTGCAGCTGGGTAAAGACCTGTACATCATTCGATCTGGTGGATATAGCTACTGAAGAACTTGAGAGGCACGGTCTTAAGAAGTAATTCAACTACAATTCAGGCTAACTCCAAGGCTTGTGGAACGCGATTATGAAAAGTGTGTACCTCCCTGAATCCCGTTTTTAAAAGGAGTTTCATTCCCTGATAAAGCCTAAAGAAAACGTGGGGCTCTCTATGGGTATCTGAACCTACAGTTACAAGGGTTCCGCCAAGATCTCTGAATCGTTCAAGGATCCCGGGAATCGGGTAAGTAGCTTCCTCTTTCCTGCGGAGGCCTGAGGTGTTAAGCTCAAGGGCAATATTTCTTTCAATAATCACCCTCAGAATTTTCTCTACGATGTCCGGCCACAGTTCCAATTCGTTGAAATCATACGTAAGGCCTGCCAGAGCCAAACCCCTTCTGAAAAGACCCATGTGGGCAAGAATGTCTATATCCGAAACTTCAACCATTCTGAGGGTTTCGGTGTAATACTCCTCTACTATTTCCATAGGGTCTCCATCGGCAAAAGCTTCTTTGCCCAGAACCATGCCGATTCTCTCAACCGAATGGAGAGCTCCTGTTACGAAATCATAGTTCGAATAATCAACAATATTCTTTACCTGTTCTTCATAGATGTGGGGTTCTCCGACTTCCAGGCCCTTCATTACGGATATTCGTCCGTTTGATTCCTTCCTGGCGCGGGCTATTGATTCATCGTAAACTTCGGCATTGAAACCACCGTAGCAGTAATCCTCAGGGTTCAGGTCAAGATGGGCAACGAAGCCTATAGCAGCAAGGTTGTTCTCTATACCTTTCTGAACAAGCCGCCATGCGGGAATATCAGCATCAGGGGAATCACTTGTGTGAACATGCATGTCGTATAGCAGGTTCAATTTGTTCCTAATACGTGATAGCCAGACCCGCCAATATCATGCTTCTTGAAATATCAAGGGGTATGGAGAATTGAAAGAGTACGGATTCAGGGATATATGTTCTATTCTGATTCGGGCTGCCGAGAGGCTTCAGCTCGTACTTGCAGCCGATACGGATACACGTAAAAAAAGTGTTGTCCACAGAACCCCAGTCGTGGGAACCATCATCCGATTCAGGAATATTTGAAAGGTCCGGGCCGTATCCCATATCACTTCCGAGGAATATCTCCAGATCTCTGTCGAATCTATGTCCCGCACAGAGAGAAAATCTCGTCATCATAACCTGTATGGGAATCACATAGTTCATGTTCAGCATGGCGGATATCGCCGTCGGACCCTCCGGATGCATAAGATTGTACTTCATCATTGGACCTACTCCGTAACCGAAGGATGAAATCCCAAGATCGATCCTTTCGGTTGCTCCCATGGCAAAATCTACGGAGGGATAGGCTTCAAGGTAATCAACTCTGTTTTCTTCGGCCTCGCGTTTTGATTCGGCCGAGAAATAGGCGGGAAGTGTGACTCCACCGGTTACGGTAATATGATTTTTCCCCAGTGTATGAGCCCCCTGCATGACTCCGTAGTAGCATGATGAAAACAGTAATGCGAAAAACATGAAGGTAAGAATCATCTTGAGCATTTCAACTCCTTTTTTCAGTTGGGCTAAAGATACATTACCGATTCAAATCGGCAATACCTTGAATGCAGTGGACTGCAGAAGATTCATGTAGTATCAGTTGTATCTCAATATAATTAAACTGACAGGGAGGGTATCATGGGAAAGAAAGTCGCTTTTGTGCTCAGTGGATGCGGGGTCAAGGACGGTTCCGAAATACACGAAGCTGTCGCCGCACTAATAGCCCTGGACAGGGCCGGTTACGAGATTGTCTTCACAGCGCCGGATGTTCAGCAGGCTGCCACGGTTGACCATAACACGGAGAAACCCGAAGCGGAGACCAGAAACGCGCTGAAGGAAGGAGCCAGAATAGCCAGAGGAAACATAAGACCCCTCTCCGATCTCAGGCCGGATGACTACGACGCTGTGTTATTCCCCGGGGGTTTCGGGGCGGCTCTTACCCTGTGTTCCTTCGCATCCGACGGCACTGAGTGTTCTGTAAATCCCGAAGTGGAGAGTCTTATCAACGAGGCTCGTCAATCAGGAAAACCTATTGTAGCCATGTGTATAGCTCCTGTAATACTTGCAAGGACGATACCAGGGGCAAGATTGACTATCGGTAACCATCCTGAAACGGCTGATGCCATCAATTCCATGGGTGCCGTTCATATAAATTGCCCGGTAGAAGAATCCGTTGTAGACGTGGAAAGAAAAATAGTGACAACACCGGCTTACATGCTCGCGAGTGGTCCGGCGGAGGTTTTCGAGGGTGCCTTAAGCATGGTTAAGGAACTCGATAAACTATTCTGACGGTTTGCGCTTATAGAAGATGCGGGGAAGCATTTTAACTTCCCCGCATTTTTAAGGAACGATGTACATGTATTCTAGAATGATGCCTTTATATCAGCCCAGGTCTGTCTTACCAGTGCTACAGGAATATTCGGGAAGATAATGGTGGCTCCATCCGGAGCGGTGATGGTAAGGTCATCTATCCAGATTGTGTCAAATTCCGCAGAGGAATAGAGCCTTCCCTCAATCATGAGACCGGTGTGTCCATCAGAGACAGTCCATTCCCATTCAATCAATTCCCAGCCGATACCTTGGCTGTAATCACCGTTTCCGCCTGCGCTGCCGCTGTAAACCATTGGATCAACGGGATCATCATTCCAGTGACCCCATATACGGGACGCAGGGTTGACACCGGGTGTGTCGTCATATACCCAGTATGAAGCCATTACAGTGTCACCATCCGAGAGGTTCTGTATCCAGGCTAAATAGGCCTGAGGAGTTCCGCCGTAAGGAGTTTCTACAAACTCGAGTGACTGAGAGCCACCGTGAACAGGAGCAACATACTCAAGGTCTGGAACACCGTTGCCATAGACACCCAGAACAGTATAAACATCCTCCCAACCGTATGTTTCTGTCTGGATGGCCAGTGCAGTCATGGGAAGGACAAGAAGCAATGTACCAAAGGAAAGAAGGAATTTCATGATCATCTCCTATCATTGAAGAAAACAAACTGTGAGGCTTTTCGTTTCGAAAAACTCACAAAAAAAGCAACAAGTGTTAGAATGTCAGCATAAGTTTCATTGTTCCGTTTTCAATATGACTCGTTCCTCTTCTAGAATGCAGCCTTTATATCGGCCCAGGTGCTGTTTTCTAAAGCAAGGTTGCCAGGGGTCCAGATGGTTGCGCCATCGGGAGCGACAACGGTCAAATCATCCACCCAGATGATATCTCCCGGGTTTGAATAAATCCTGGCTTCAATTACGATGCCTGTATGACTATCAACAACAGTCCATGTCCACTCAAGCAATTCCCAGCCAATACCCTGACTGTAATCACTGTTACCACTTGCGCTTCCGCTATGGCCGGTTACATCACCGGGATCATCGTTCCAGTGAGCCCATATTCTACCGGAAGGGGAGACTCCTGGAGAGTCATCGTAGCACCAGAAGCTTACTGTAACTTCATCACCATTACTAAGTCCTACGATCCATGCTACGAACCCCTGTGGAGTGCCGGAAGAAAGGCGTTCAAGGCGAAGTGACTGTGAGCCTGTGTGTACTGGATATGTGTCAATGGTAGCTATTATACAATCGGCCGGATACATGCCCAGAACGGTCTCCGTACCTTCCCAGCCGTAGTTCTCGGTGATATCAGCGATGGCCATATGTGATACTGCAAGAAGCAGAATGACAATAAAGAGAGATTTCATACTTATCCCTTTCAGTTATAGTTTTCAAAGCAAATTAACACATATAATTCATAAGCCATTCAAGGAAAAATATCAAGCCCTTTTTATTCTGATTTACTTATTCTTTACTTTATATTGATAAGAATACGAAGACATTGTTAAGGGAGTATTAACACCAGATACGTTGACATTGTACTGAATTCGTATTAATTGATATATTACGATTAAACATTATATTGTAAGTATTTATTAGAAAAAAGGCTTATATACGGTCAGAATAGGTTAGAAATGTAAGCCCGTAGAAATGTAATCCCGACCTTGGTGGTTAGGCGCGTCTTTTCTCTCGTTTTTCCTCCACCATTTCTTTTACCTTCATCAACCTTGTAAGGTTGCCGCGTTCCATTTCATCCAGCTTAAGCCGGATTGCCCTGATGGCTTCCTCCAGCTCCGGTATCAGCTTGTATTCAAGGGCGTTCACTCTCCTCCTGGTCGAATCTATCTCTCTTGCCAGGAGGCTGATGGCCTTCTCGTGCTCCGCTAGTTTAATAATCCTGGGAAGAAGCTCCTTATAGACCTTCAGCGACTGATCAAGTTCTACCGGGGTGTCGAACATTCCGTAATTCCGCACATTACCCTCTATTGAGACATCAAAAACGGGCAGTACCAGGTTCATTATCTTCCTCGTGGAAGTTCTTACACTGGCCTGTGCTCCGGGGTAACGGAGCGCATCAAGCAGCCCCGGTTCGGTCATGGCAGCCCTGGCGAAAAGGAACTCGCCGTAGGCAACGCTGAGTTCCTTCTCCAGTTCTTCCCTTGCTCCTTCGTAATCCAGGATAAGTATCTTGAACTGGCGCATGAGTTCATCCAGCTTGTCCTTGAGAAGTTTGTGCCCCCTCTGCGCAAGTTTTACTTTCTTGCGCTTCAGAAGCAGCTCCATTCGGGTTGCACTGACAACTATGGCCATCAGTTGAACCCTTCTTCCGGAGCTTCCTCTGTAACATACCAGTACTTATCGAGCCGTCCGGGGTCTATTCTCTTCATCTCATCCCTTGGCAGAAGCTTCAGAAGTTCCCAGCCGAGATCAAGGGTCTCTTCTATGTTCCTGTTCTCGTGCTCTCCCTGGCTGATGTACCTCTTCTCGTACTCGTCTGCGAATTTAAGGTACTTCTGATCAAGGGGACTCAGTGCCGCAGCACCGAGTATTACAGCCAGTTCCTTGGCGTCCTTGCCGGCGGAGTAGGCTGCCATCAGCTGGTTGAAAAGATCTGCGTGGTCATCGCGGGTTTTTCCCTCGCCAATACCTTTATCCTTGAGTCTCGAAAGAGATTCCATAACGTCCATGGGAGGATAGATACCTTTCTTATGGAGTTCCCTGTTGAGAATGAGCTGTCCCTCGGTGATGTATCCGGTAAGGTCTGGAATAGGATGTGTCTTATCGTCTTCGGGCATCGTCAGAATAGGGATCTGTGTTATTGATCCTTTCCGTCCCTTGATCCTTCCGGCACGTTCGTAAATTGAGGCAAGGTCGGTGTAGAGGTATCCGGGATATCCCCTTCTTCCCGGAACTTCCTTCCTTGCCGCAGATATTTCCCTCAGGGCATCACAGTAATTTGTCATATCCGTAAGAATAACGAGGATATGCATATCCTTTTCGTATGCGAGGTACTCGGCAGCGGTGAGGGCCATTCTTGGAGTTGAGATACGTTCAATGGCAGGGTCACTCGCCAGGTTCATGAATACAACCGCCCTGTCCATGGCGCCTGTCTTCCTGAAATCCCTGATGAAATAATCCGCCTCCTCGAATGTTATACCCATGGCTGCGAAGACAACGGCAAAGCTTTCACCCCCGCCAATGACCTTAGCTTGCCTTGCTATCTGTGCCGCGACGGCGGCATGGGGAAGACCGCTTCCGCTGAATACCGGGAGTTTCTGACCCCTGACCAGCGTATTGATACCGTCTATTGAGCTGAAGCCCGTCTGAATGAACTCGGCAGGGTAGTCCCTGGCGTAGGGATTGATGGGAGCTCCGTTAATGTTCTTCATCTTCTCGGGAACGATGGGCGGTGCAGTATCGAATGGAGCCCTGGGTCTTCCCTGACCATCGAAAACCCTGCCCAGCATCTCCTCGGAAACTCCAAGTTCAACCTGTTTACCGAGGAAGCGTACCCTGCTTTTTGTGATGCCCGTTCCGCTGCTGCCCTCAAAGAGCTGAACCAGGGCCATACGGCTGTCAATTTCGAGAACTTTTCCGTGGCGTATCTCGCCATCGGGAAGCTGGATCTCGACCAGTTCCTCGTAAGCGACTCCCTCGACTCTGTCTACCAGCATCAGGGGGCCGGATATCTCTACCGTCGTAGTGTATTCTCTTATCATATCCCCACCCTCCTACGCGGTCTGTTCTTTATCGATCAGATCGTTGATCTGCGAGTTAACATGTTTTTTTATTGCTTCAATATCGTCGAGATCATCTTCAGGAATGTAACTCATTCTTGCAATCTCCTCCTTGAGGGGGAGTTCGAAAAGATCTCCGGGCGATATACCGCTTCGAATGGCTTTCTTCATCTCCGCGTTGGTATGCATTATGACTTCCATCATTATCTTCTGTTTTGTTATCGAGGTGTATGTATCTACCTCATGGAAGGCATTCTGATGCAGGAAATCTTCCCTGAGAGATCTTGAAGTGTACAGGATAAGCTGATCTTCAGGTGACAGCGACTCCGCTCCCACCAGCCTTGCTATTTCTAGGAGGTTGGCTTCCTGCTGAAGCAGAGATATGGCTTCTCTTATCATTGGCACCCATTTCGTGCCAATCTCTTCGTCGTAATACTCTTTGAGGTTATCCGTATAGAGGGAATAGCTGTCCAGCCATCCTATCGCCGGGAAATGCCTTGCGTAGGCCAGCCTGGCCTGGAGGCTCCAGAATACCTTAACAACCCTGAGAGTTGCCTGAACCACCGGGTCCGAAAGGTCTCCTCCCGCGGGACTCACTGCTCCAACAACAGTCAGTGCTCCGCTCCTGTCCCCTCCTATGCATTTCACATTACCGGCCCGTTCGTAGAATTCGGCGATCCTGGTTCCCATGTATGCGGGATATCCCTCCTCGCCGGGCATCTCCTCAAGCCTTCCGGACATTTCCCTCATCGCCTCCGCCCATCTGCTTG
>DAOWFD010000216.1 GCA_030638185.1 Candidatus Aegiribacteria sp. | reverse complement strand
TGGATGGCTGTGGACAACGCAACAAGTCCCATCAGGTGTTATGAGGAGACATCTGGCGGCGTATTGGAGGCAATTCCCGCGAGTATCGGGATCGGTTCGGACATACGCGGAGTCACCTACGAGACAGGTACAGATGCTCCGTGCCTCTGGGTGAGCAACCAGACAACAGACGAGCTTTACAGGATCGACCTCTACAACACTGGAATCTCTGACGATGATGGGCAGATCCTGCCCGACCTGGAACTTTCCTGCAGTTCCAACCCCTTCTTCTCGTCCGTTGTAATAACAGGCAGCGGCTACTCCGGTACCTCCAACTTGGAGATCCACGATACATCGGGGAGGATGGTTGAGAATGTGAACTTCAGCGCTACATACACATGGAACACCACCGGAATACCTGCAGGCGCCTACATTGTGACTGTGAGTGACTGCGAAGGCAACAGGAAGTCTCTGAAACTGCTGAAACTCTAGTCCTCACAGCCATAGATATTTAAGAAGGTGACCTTGTGGGCCGACCGGTCCACAGGGTCACCTTTTGTGTGTAAAGGAAAAGTCTCCCCTGCCGGTGTCAAGGGAAGTTGGAATTCATAACCTTTTTGGAACTGCAGGAGAAAAGTGAAGTATTATCAGTGGTGTTTGAAAGAATGACTGGAAGGACAGCCGTCATTTGCCACTTTTCCACGGTGATTACCCGGTATATCTTTAGACTGGAGGGAGAAATGAAGGGAAGATTTCAACTATACACGGGAAACGGCAAGGGTAAGACCACCGCAGCGCTGGGTCTGGCTGTAAGAGCTGCATGTGCAGGCATGAAAGTCTACTTCGGGCAGTTCATGAAGGGACAGGATTACTCTGAACTCTGCCTCCCCGAGCATTTCCCTGGAACCATCACCATGGAACAGTACGGTACACCCAGGCTTATATGCAAGGGGGAAAAGCCCTCGAAAGATGACATGCGGTCCGCAGCAGCCGGTCTTGAAAAGATCAGGTCTGCGATGGTTTCGGAGAATTATGATCTTGTTATTGCGGATGAACTGAACGTTACGGTTCATATGGGAATTCTTAACGAGGATGATGTGATAGAATTCATTGGCCAGCGACCGAACGACGTGGAGCTTGTGCTGACAGGGCGTTACGCTCCGGAGAGTTTTATTGAGACGGCGGACCTTGTTACGGAAATGAGGGAAGTTAAACACTACTATGCGACGGAGAACCTGCTGGCCCGCAAAGGTATTGAATCATAGAGTTGGGTCTTACATTTTAACATAATGTATATTTTATTCATCTCAACTAATTTAGTAAGGAGAGCATCATGAAAATAGCCATCATGTTCCTGGCTTTGCTGACAGCACTGACTGCCGCTTCGGAAAGAAGTGATCTTGAATTTTCAATTGGCGGGGGAGTCTGGATGCCATCCCTCTTCGATTCAGATGCCGGGCTTTCACCCGGACCGGCAATTGTAGTTTCGCTGCAGATCCCGCCTTCACTTGGAAACTGCTTCATTATCGAGGCTGGATATCTGAGTGCAGGCACAGACAGCGATAACTGGGGTGCAGTAAGCGGCATACCTCTGACAGTCGGTTACAGGATGTACCCTTTCTATAGAAGATTTGCAGGCCCCCGTGGAATTGAGCCGCTGCTTGGAATATATGGCGGCGGAATGCTTCTCTGGGACAGCCCGGAGGGCAACCAGGAAAAAACCAGTACCGGAGCCGGTGTGATCGGGGTTGAACTTGGAGCACGGGTACATGTGGGAGAGTCGATTTCAATTGACATTGTCGTTACTCCCGAATGGGTAGGTGCAGGTTCCTCGCTGGGCGGGGGAGCTGGAAAAGACCTGTCAGGTCTTCAAGTAACCGCATCAGTAGCATTCTGACAGGCCTGGGATCAGGTTGAGGAAGTGCTTCGTGCAGCAGGTCCAAGCTGACCACAGGCTGCGGCAATATCACTTCCTCTGGATCGTCTCAGAGTAACAGCCTGGCATCTGGGATAAAGGTAGTGCATGAATCTGTTTACAGATTCGATATTGGGTCTTCTGTAAGGTACGCCTTCTATGGGATTGTAAACCAGAAGATTGATTTTGCACTCAATATCAGAGGCGAATTCCGCCAGCGCTTCAGCCTCTTCAATTGTATCGTTTATTTCTGCAATAAGACAGTATTCCAGGGTTATCCTTCTACCCTTGCTCCTGATGTAGTCCATCAGGTCCCTCTTAAGCTCTTGAAGTGACAGAATCTTAGATACAGGTACTAGCTTCCGTCTTGTACTTTCCACTGCACTGTGAAGCGAGACTGCCAGTCCGTACTGCCCATCCAGTTGTGCAAGCCTGCTTATGCCGCCTGGAATACCCACGGTTGATACGGTTATTTTCCTCGCGCCGATGCATATCCCCCTGTCATCGCTTATTATGGACAGAGCATCGCTGAGAGCCGGAAAATTATCCATGGGTTCACCCATGCCCATGAAAACCACGTTGCTTATCCGATCATCGGTGTTGTTCTGCAGACCGTAGAGCTGAGCCACGATTTCATCGGTTCGAAGGTCACGCCTGAACCCTCCCCTTCCAGTCTGACAGAAAGTGCAGCCGAATCTGCAACCCGCCTGTGTTGATATGCACGCAGTCAACCTCGGAGGATCCGGGATAAGAACCGATTCGATTACTTCATCATCATCCAGTTTGAAGGAATACTTCACAGTTCCATCATCCGCTGTGATGGTATCGCAGGTATCAAGGGAGGTTATTTCACTTACCTGATCGAGCCGGTTTCGTGCAGACAGAGAAATATCGGTCATCTGATGAAACGAGGTTACCCTCCTCAGGTGT
>DAOWFD010000231.1 GCA_030638185.1 Candidatus Aegiribacteria sp. | reverse complement strand
CTGTGATCTCGGTGCGTTCATACCTGCCTGATGGGATCACATATGTCAGAATGCTGACAAGGAGAATCACGCTGGACAGCAGAATAAAAACGTGGGGTACCTTGATCCTGCTGAAAATAGAGAGTGCCATTCCCCTCCTCAAATGAATGTAGAATTACATTAATCATTGGAGTATAGCTAAAGGTATCGCATTTCGTCCAGACACGGGATACTCCCACCTATAGAAGTTCCCTTGATGCCGATTCGGGGTTATCCGGATCGAACCTGATGAGAGCCAGTTCGGGGCCATCGTGAGCCGCATTGAACATGACCGTTCTGCCTTCTCTGTCCATCCACTTACCGGTGATCCTTGAGGACTCGTGTATATGCCCATGAAGCGTGATAAGGGGCTGTTTTTTCTTTATAAGCCTTTGAATGGCGATACTCCCCACATGAACATCCAGGGGAGCGTGATCGATCTTTCTGCCGTCCAGTGCAGCCCTGTCCAGATTCGTCCTGTATGGCGGAGAATGAAACAGCATTATGGCCTGTGAAAGATCATCGCCGTCCGTAAGTACCTCAAGGTCATCGCTAATGGTGGAATAACGCTTTTCATAGTCCGACACAGGCACTGTGTGAATACCATCCTCAGGCTGAATGCATCCCGGATCAACGTACCTGGACACATCGTACTTCTCCCAATCCTTCAGCCTGAATGGTGACGGAGGCACAAAGGAGTACCCGTAAACCTGAAATGAACCCATGTTGATCTTCCTGTTATGGGCGTAATGCCACAATCCATGTCCAGCCGCATCAAGTATTGCAGCCTCTTCAAAACGTCCATCATCGTTTCCAAGTATCAGGAATATCTCGGGATAGGTTATTTCCGGATCCTCCCGGATGCGGGTAAATTCACTTGCGAGGAAACCGTTCACGAAATCCTTATGAAGGAAATCCGATGAGAAGATCTGAACGGCCCCCGGGAGCAGGTCACCTCCCAGAAAAACCGCATCTGGTTCTTCTTCCCTTATCACCCTGAAGAGTTCTTCGTAACGGTGAGTTCTTCCGTGCAGATCCGAGCAGAATAGATAATGTGCCATAATGACTGATTAATAAAATAAAGGCGTTCAATGTAAATAGGCGCCTTTCTTTATCTCAGAATCTCAGAGCGGGACTAGATCCAACCTCTGGCCCTGCAGGCCTCGACCACCTTGCTTACGCTTATCAGGTAGGCCGCGTCACGCATGTAAAGGTTATTCTTTGAGGCAAGTTCACTGACGGCAACAAATGCCTCAGTCATCTTCTGGTCTAGTTTGCCCAGCACTTCATCCTTTGTCCAGTAGTAGTTCATGTTGTTCTGAACCTGCTCGAAGTACGAACAGGTTACTCCACCGGCATTGGCAAGGAAATCGGGTATGTTGAAGATACCTTTCTCCTCGATGACCCTGTCCGCCTCGGGGGTAGTGGGGCCATTGGCTCCTTCACCGATAATTTTCACCCTGCTGCTTATCCTGTTAACAGTCTCTCCATTTATCTGATTCTCAAGGGCGCACGGCATAAGAATATCCACGTCCTGATCTATCCACTTATCCCCATCGAGGATTTCGTATCCGAGATCAACGGCCTTTCCCTTTTCTATGCCGCCGAACTTGTCGGTTATAGAGAGGAGCTCGTCCAGGTCTATACCGTCTTTCCTGCGGAAGGTATATCCCTTCTGGTCAGCCTGGTCCCAGCAGGATACGCAGATCACAGTTCCACCCATCTGGTTGTAAAGCCTGATTGCGTACTGGGCAACGTTACCGAATCCCTGAAAACCTGCTGTCGTATCCTGGGGCCTTATATTCAGCTGCTTGAGAGCTTCCCTCACTGTGAAAATGAGACCGAAACCGGTAGCCTCTGTTCTGCCGAGACTCCCCCCCATGCCCACAGGTTTTCCTGTAATAACGCCGGGATACTGAGCACCCATAATGGCCTCGTATTCGTCCATCATCCAGAGCATATGCTGGGCACTGGTCATTACATCGGGAGCTGGAATATCCTGAAGTGGTCCGACGTTACGGACGAGCTGGCGGATCCAGCCCCTGCAGATCTGCTCCTGCTCACGCATGGAAAGGTTATGAGGATCACAGATAACACCTCCCTTTCCGCCACCCAGGGGAATGTCCACAACCGAACACTTCCAGGTCATCCACATGGACAGTGCCCTTACGGTATCAATTGTTTCCTGGGGGTGAAATCTTATTCCGCCCTTACATGGTCCCCTTGCATCGTTATGCTGGCACCGGAAACCCCTGAACACCTTGACTGAACCGTCATCCATACGAACAGGAATATTGAAATGATACTCCCGCATGGGATTTCTCAGTAAACCCCTTGCACCCTCATCAAGATCCAGGTAATCAGCTACTTTGTCGAACTGCTCCTGTGCCATCATGAATGGATTGAAGTTACCACCGGACATCAGAGACTCCTCTCGAATGAAAGAAAACCTCCCGGTACACTCTAGCTAAAATACGAATGCAAGGAGATTATTTTGCCCCTTTCAGAGCAGTTTAGGACAATGTTAAACATCATATATAATCTAATTAAAGAGCATAAAAAAAAGAACCCTCATAAACTGTTCCTCAGTACTTATTCACTCTCCGGATTACTGACTTACTGATACTGCAGATGGCAGGGTCAGCAACGGAAATGACTTCATTCAGCTTTGCTATATATAAGCTCTGACAGTTTGTAAGGTTTCTATATGAAACCAGCAAGACCTTTTCCTATAAATCGCTGCGTAGCGTCCTGCCTGGTCTCTTCATTTTCAAGAATAATTAATATTGATGAAATAACGATTTGAAACAACCATTGAAAATAACTAAGGAGGGTTCTCGGGAAACCCTCCTTGATGGTACCGGGGACGGGACTTGAACCCGTACAGGCTATTTGCCCACTAGGTCCTTAACCTAGCGTGTCTGCCAATTCCACCACCCCGGCACTGACCTCAGAAGCTAAAATATCGCCAGAAGAAATGAGGTGGCCATAAACAGGACCGCGAGGATCGATGTTGCCTTTGACAGCATCGTTGCGGCGCCTCGATTTCCAAAAGAGGCTGTCAGTGCACCGCCGCCTCCAAAAGCACCTGAAAGACCGTCTCCTTTGGATTTCTGCAGCAGCACAACAGCAACCAGAAGCACACAGTCAATGAAATGTACAAACGTTAAAATAGTAATCATGTTAAGCGAATCCTTTCCAGAGTACGCAGATATACAAAACGGAAGGCGGACTGGCAAGTCCTATGACGCTGCAGGAATCCTATGAAAGTGCGTCAATAATTTCCTTTAGGTTAAGATTGTCTCCGGGGCATTCCGTCCGGCAGCCGGTTACATTTCTGTGAAGTATTATCCCGGATCTGGAGAGACGGTAATCCTCCAGCAGTTTTCTCAGCAGATCCGTTAATGAGGCTATCTGTTTCTCGGTTGGCGATGTTTCACAGAAATTTCCAACAAGACAGATTCCGATGGAATCCCTGTTGTGTCCCATGGCGTGAGCTCCCACTGACCATACGGGTCTTCCGGATTCTATCTCCCCATCTCCGGAGAGAGTTCCGTTACCTATCACAAAATGGTAGCCGATATCAACCCAGCCGTTAACTGCCCTGTGCAGAGCCCTGAAAACCCTTGCACATCCTGTTTCCGTTGCCGAATGGTGAATGACCAGCGAATTTACTTTATCCAATCGGATGTAAAGGTCTTCGGAAGGTCTTCCTCCAGCTGCATTCATTTCTTCATCGCTGATGTCCGGGATCTCAGAAAGATTATTTCTTAGCCATTGTGCACAGGATTGCATTACATACCCTCCTTTAAACATAATATAGTGGTGTATTGCTGAAATGTATTGAAGATAAGGAGGAGTGATGGGAAAAATTCTAATGTTTCTGCTGCCTGCTCTACTGATAATATCCGCAGGTTGCGATGACAGCACGTACCCGTTCGACCAGGTAACTGAAGAATTCACTTTTACATACGATCTCCCCAACGACGGTATAGTGGATTTGATCGTTCTAAACTCCTACATGAACAACGTACGGACTCTTCTGGCAGATAGTACGCAGTCGTCCGGAAGTCATTCATCATCATGGAATCTCGAGGACGAAAACGGTGTACGGGTTCCGGACGGGCTCTATTACATAAGGATCATACTCGATGACGACGTAATCGAGACAAAGATGTATGAGGTGCACAAATGACGCTGCTTATGTTACTCCTATGCACGGTTGGACAGCCATCCATTGGCGGAAACGATTCATTTTCTCCCGGATTCAGGATAGGTTTCTCATTCATGACTTACCTTCCCTCAATGCAGAATGAAAAGGATTTCGCTGACATGAACACAGCTGCTGGACTGGATTTTGAACTTGGCAATATAGGCTGGGGAGGGTCTATCGAGCTTCTCGGAGATTTAAGCGAAAAATTCAGAATAAGAGGAAGTGTTGGCGGCTCAAATATCAGTGGAGGTTACGTTGAGGGTTACAATACCTTGCAGAATGCAATTCTTGTATTTTTTACTCTGGGTCTGTTTTCCGGAAGTAGCGAGGAGGATGTAATCAGGCTGGAAGATCATGCCGTCACCATAGAAACTCAAGCCTACTACGTTCTTACCCGGTCATCGGGAATATCGATATCCGCGGGAGCGGGTCCGATATATACGTTTGCATCCCGAAAGCTCAATTCTCCTAATACATCAACTTCCGGAAGCGGCAGCGGACTGGGTTTTGTGGCTTCTTTCAGGCTGGATCAGGAATCAATTATGAACCTGGGTTGCTTACCCCTCATGTTTGGTTTAGAGGGAGGATACAGAATGAACAGCGTGACTATCGACGACGAAGAAGCGGACGACTATGAGCTGGATTTCTCCGGTCCTTTCTGGAAGTTTGGATCCTATATCGGGCTTTAAGATATCGGAGATAAAACCGGCTTCAGATGGTTCAACATGGCTGATTCTTGTAAATCCTGAAGCCGGTCACGGTATATCGGACAAAGACCTGACAGATATCTCCAGCCTGTTCGGGGCCAATCACATTCAGCATGCAATACTTGTCACGGAATCGTACGGACAGCTGTTCGATTACGCTTCCACCGCAGCCGGTATGGGCTACAAGGGCGTTATTGCCTATGGGGGCGATGGAACAGTCAGTAAAATCGCAGCCGGGATCATTCAAGGTAAAAGCGGGATCCCCCTTTCTGTGCTCCCCTCCGGCAACGGCAATGACTGGGCCAGAACTGCAGGCATCGGGTCCATCGAGGACACCATTGAATCCATCCTGCGGGATGACAGCTGTACCATGGATGCGGCCGAATGCGTGATAACGGATAAGAACGGTGATACAATTCATTCTTCAGTATTCATAAATTCGGCCGGGATAGGTCTCGATGCCCATGTTCTTCAGAAGGCTTTAAGGCTGAGGAAAAAGCTGTCCTTGGGCCGGCTGGGATACATATCCGCGCTCGTATTCACCGTGCTGGAAATGCCCCTCTGGAAGGGCAGGATGATCGTTGACGGGTCTGAAGTGTATTCGGGCAGATATCTGAGCCTGACTTCGGGAGTCTGCCCCTATGTAGGGGGAGGAATGATGCTTTCTCCATCCTCCCTTCCTTTCGATAACATGCTGGATACAGCAGTGGTCAGACCCATTTCCCGAATACGGCTGATCCGAAGTGTTCCAATGATATACAGGGGCAGCATCCTGAAAAATCCTGCTGTCACTTCCTGGCGCGGCAGGCAGTTCAGGCTTGAGACCGAGGGAAGCGTCAGGATTGAGCTTGACGGAGAATCAATACCTCAAATCCCTGACAGCGCGACTGTAATTCTTAAATCCATACCTTCAGCTATTCGCGCAGTGGGGGCCCCCCCTTCCATACAAGCTTCAGAATCTCCTCCGGGCTGTTAATAATGTATTCAGCGCCGTGTTCCAGCAGAAGAGACACGTCCCTGAATCCCCATGATACTCCCACGGCAATCATTCCGGCATTCACAGCTGTATCCATATCGACATCACTGTCACCCACCATCAGCGTATTCCCGGGAAGCGTTCTGAGTTTCTCGAGAACAGGTATGACCGTTTCCTGAGAAGGTTTCATGGAACAACCGGGTTTTACTCCATTAATCGAAATGAAACGTATATCGCTGAAGTAAATATCCACAACCTTTTCGGCTGATTCTTGTGGTTTGTTTGTAAGTACAGCCATGGGCACCTGTTCTGTCTGCAATTTATTCAGCAGCTCAATTATTCCAGGATAGGGACGGGTCTTGACTGAATCATGTTCAAGGTAGGTCTTCCTTATCTGATCCGAAAGCTTCCTTACTAATTCACATGTTACACTGTCGGAGGGGATAAGCCTCCGTACCAGCTCTTCAACCCCCCGACCTACTGCAAGCCTTACCTCATCAATAGACCTGCAGGGCATCCCGTTGGATTTCAGGACACCATTCACTACATCGTAGATATCTTCAAGCGTATAGAGAAGCGTTCCATCAAGGTCAAATATCACCGCATTATTCACATGTATTCTGCTCCGATTATCGATTTTATACTGATCGTTGATTTACGGCACAAGCGTTCTGTGCATGATAGTTATTATATTTTCAGACCTGTTTAAAGCCCGAGAACCTTCCATAGAACTAGATTACGTCTATTTTCTACTTGATCTGCAAGTCCTTTCTGTCCTCTCTTTCGAGTATATCGTTATAGGTTTTCTCCCGGAGCACGATATGTTGCATATTGTGTTTCTCCCATCATAGTATATATATATGGAATCGTATTCTCTTTGACCTGTTTCTTCTCTGCAGATTTGGTGGATCTTCCTGGGTACATATAAGCCTGATTGAAAGCAGGGAAAAGGAATAAGGAGTTACAATGACCGACAGAAATGAGAACTGCCCCTGCACGTATCCCGGATGCCCAAGGCATGGAAACTGCAGGGAGTGTATCGCCTACCACAGAAGACTGGGAGAATTCACAGGATGTATGTTCTCTCCCGAAGCGGAAAAAACCTGGGATAGATCTCTAAAAAAACTGGTTGAAGATAGAAAATAAGTAAGGGGTCGGGCCTCGAATCTTAGCGTTTCTTGTTTTATACAATCGTAATGAATACTATGATTGGCCTGACCTCTTTTGCTAAGAATGCTAAGATTCGAGGACCGACCCTTTTTGCTAATCGCTAGAGGTTTTCAGAGAGGGTTATAAGCAGGGGGTCGAGCTGCTTCCGCTTTGTGCATGAGTCAGCAAGCGGGTACCTTTTTATTTCACTGTTGATTTCCCCGACCATGCAGGGCCATGCTCCCTCAAGAAGCGCATCAACCGCTGCCCAGCCCAGCTTGGAAGCCAGAACGCGATCAGCTGTTGTCGGTGACCCTCCCCGCTGCACGTGTCCCAGTACGGTAATCCTGCTTTTAAGGCCTGATATATCCTCAATCTTCCGGGCGATCTCAAACGCGTTCCCCGCTTCGTCCCCCTCGGCCACAACTAGAATATTCGATGTTCTGCCCCTGTTGATCCGATCCTTAACCTTGGTGCAAATTTCTTCAAGGTCAGTTGTCGTCTCCGGTATAAGAACAGCTTCAGCACCTGCCCCAACACCTACTTCCAGTGCGATGAATCCTGCGGACCTTCCCATAACCTCAACTATGAAGAGCCTGTCATGGGCAGCGGCGGTATCCCTTACTTTGTCTATTGCATCGAGGGCGGTATTCACTGCAGTATCGAATCCGATGGTCAGGTCGGTACCCCATAAATCGTTGTCAATGGTTGCCGGTACACCTACAACAGGTATTGCATATTCGGTTGTAAGGGCGTCGGCTCCCCTGAAACTGCCGTCTCCGCCTATAACTACAAGACCTTCTACTCTATGCTTTTTCACATTCGATGCAGCTTCACCGCGGCCTTTGTCAGTCAGGAACCTTTCACTTCTTGCCGTATGGAGAATGGTTCCTCCACGCTGAATGATATT
>DAOWFD010000315.1 GCA_030638185.1 Candidatus Aegiribacteria sp. | reverse complement strand
CGAGAAAAACAACCATTTCCGGTGTTGAGCTATCTTACTACATCATCATCGGAGTCGGGACCTAGTTATCTTCCATTGAGGGATGATGCTCCCGGGATCTGAACAGAGGTAATGGATCTTTGGTTTATTGGGATTACACGTAATCTGGAGTATACTAATTGCTCATTGGGTTTTCTTCGTTCAGCACTAGTATTCTCGGGGAGGGTTCAAATGCCAAGATATGGATGTTTTGAAATAAGAACTACATGTAGTAGTTGCGGGTCACCACTTCCGATTAACGGCCCTTTCACACGGTTTTCCTGTACGGCCTGTTTCGAGGATATATCTATCCCACAGGATAGAATAGCTGGTTTCCTCAACGATTTTGAAGAGGAGTATGAAGGTCTTACCAAGGGTCAAGGCCGGGGTGGAACCCTCATGTGTGGTGGCGGTACTTTCAAATATGGTTACTGGAAGCTGGAACCACGTTGCTCTTCATGTAAAACCCCCCTTGAAATTCCGGAGGTTCAGGATAAGTCCATTATCAGATGCAGTGAATGCGCCGCCGAGTATCATGTCTTTCCAGCCCCTGATTGGCTTAAAAAACTGGCACCCTCCGCCCGGTTCTGCTGCACTACAGAGCCGCCCCCCGAGAATAATGATGATAAGGTCGTAGAGATAGATGAGGATTCGACAAAGCCGATTGTGATGTCCTGTCCACAGTGTGCAGGAGCGCTTTCCGTTTCAGCTCGAAGCGAGAGGATAATGGAATGCGGTTACTGCAATTCAGAGGTTTACGTTCCCGATGCCGTATGGAAAAGACTGCATCCCGTACGGAAATCCGAGGAGTGGTTCGTCTGTTTTGAGGGAAGGAATAAAATTCAGCTCCAGGTGAATCGGCGTAAAATGGACCTGGAGGAAGAAAAGATAGAACTGCAGAAGTGGCGTGTGAAGAACGCACCGAAAAAGGTGAAGAACAAACTGAAACCTGTTCTACGTATTCTAGGAGTATTTTTTGCCCTGACCATAGTTGTGAGTATTCTGATCAATCTGACCGGGAATGGTAAAGAGGATATTACTGAGATATATGCCAGATACGCCCCCTTTCTCATTGTACCCATAGCTGTTCTCATCCCCATATGGTTTGTTGTCAAAGGAATGTTCTCGTCGCAGTTGGGCAAAGGCAAGGGGTGCAAACAGGCATTAGCCCAGCTGGCTGATAAGCACGATTGGAAGCATGCGGGAGCTGAATACAAGGGCAGTCTGGGTTATATCGATACCAAGTACCGAGGAAGGGATATTGAAATAAACCCCGGTGACGACTATGCCATAGAAGTAGAGATCAACGATTCTCCATTTTACCTGAAAACCGATCCTCCCGGTTATCCGCATGATGGTGTTCAGCGATTTACTACAGGCGACAGCAGGTTCGATAACCTTTTTCCTTTCCGTTACGCGACGCCCGAGCTTGCAGATAGAATAGAGAAATCGGTTGATGAAGCCATGGTTGTACTGGCTCCGGTTTACTGGTTCCTTGACAGATGGCAGCAGAAACTGGGCAGACTGAAAATTGACTGGAGCAACGCTGCCGTGCATCTGATTCCCGGTCATGTAGAGATGGTGGATACTGGTAACAAGTATCTGCTTCCGGAAGATATTGAACCGCTGCTGGAGGATATGATTGTTCTTGCTGCAGGCATCGATGCCATCGCTTCCGGAAGGGAACCGGAACTTCCGCATTCCCGGCCAGTTAACCCGTCGGGTATCGATTCTCAGCTGTAATTGCTCTGGATAATCGGCAAAAGCCTGCTTTGTCAGTGTCATTCATTGACGAAATGGTATCTTCATCTTATTTAAACAGTGTGCTTATAGTGTTCTTGAGTAAGGGTGTAACTGCCAAAGGATTAATACGGTCATATAATTAAATTGTATACCCCCATGGTCGGATCATTACAGTCCCTTTAAACATAAGGAGTACAGAATGAAGGCTATATCTATCACCATTCTCGTTTCAATGTTGCTGGTCATTCCTGCAATAGCAAGCGAGGCCACTGAGGATACGGGAGGTCCAGTTCCGGCAGACATATCCGGACATACAAGAGGTGGACCTATCTGGGATGGTCCCAAGGATGTCTTGTGGGATAACGGTCCCATCGTTACAAGTTACGGAACTGGTGTTGGCGGAGCTGACGAATCTATTATAGACCCGGTTGAAATCAATAACGGTTGGGGTTGCCAGTGGACCTACGATTACAGGATTACTGACGACTTTGAAATTCCAGCAGGGGAAACGTGGGAAATTTCTTCCATAACGCTGTTTGGTTACCAGACAGGCTCCGGACCACCATCAACGATCGTCGGATGCTATATCGAGATATTCGATAACCCGCCCGAATACGGAACAACCATCTACGGAGATCTTTTCACTAACGTCTTAACCTCTACGTCATGGATGAACTGTTACAGACTCAACCAGGCTGGTTCGGGTACCAATACAGACCGCCCGATTATGGCCAATGTATGTGAGTATTCATCCCCGATAACCCTCACGGCGGGAACTTACTGGCTCTGCTGGCAGATGGACGGGATCGGAGCATCAGGTCCGTGGAATCCACCTATAACAATAAACGGACAGCTTGCAACCGGGGATGCTCTACAGTATGCCAGTTCCGCCACCTGGGATTATATAACCGATAATGATTCAGGGGAAATGAAGGGAATGCCTTTCATACTAGAAGGATCCATTGCAGGTGCTCTTGAGAACGAAACCTGGGCTACAATAAAGACAGTTTTCTAAGAGAGTTACCTCCATCTTGAGATAAGGGGATATGGCCGAGATGCCATATCCCCATTTCTTCAAAGCTGAAATGCATTATGGATCAATAAGTGATCCTGTATACTGACAGCCATTGGCAGTCTATACGATACTTTCCGGTCCGTTGACCTTGGATTATATTTTCATGGTTCGGAACCAGGAAATATGCAAATGTTCAAGTACTGCCGCGATGATTGCGACTGAATTTCAGAGAAGAACTTCAATGCGAAACATCAAACGGAACAGGAAATCATGTGCAAAGAAACGACATACTTAAGAAATCCTGATGTAGCCCTCAGGGAAGAGGACGAAAGCGGAAGCCTGCTCTTCAATCCCGATACCGGAGAGGTTCTCGTCATCAATGACACGGGAAGGTTCATATGGGACCTTTGCGCTGAAGGCGTCACCATGGATGATATTATCCATGAATTTGGCGAAGGTTACGATAACCTTCCGGACAATCTCATGGAAGATGTGGATTCATATATATCCATAATGACAAAGGGTGGTTTCATTGGCTCGAAGTGATATCTCCGTTCCAAAACATGCCGGTGCCCCTTTGTCGGTTGATATCTCGATAACCGGGAAATGCAATCTCAAATGTAAATACTGTTTCTATTCTAACGAGATGGCAGCGCTCTCTGATCTTTCAACAGAGGACTGGAAGTTCATCATACGGAAGCTCGGAGAGGCAAAGGTGATGCGCATCACTCTTACGGGCGGCGAGGTATTTACAAGGCCTGATATCTTCGAGATCATCGATTCGATCATCGAAAACAGGATGCGCTACAGCATACTCACAAACGGCACGCTTATAGATGAAAAAACGGTATCAGCTTTTTATGTAGGGAAGAGACGCCTGCGGCTCGACAGCATACAGGTATCGATAGATGGTTCTTGTCCTGAAGTACACAACCTGAGCCGGCCCGGCAGTTTCGACAGGGCGATTAACGGGCTGAAGCTCCTCAGAAAAGAAGGATTTCCTGCAACAGTACGTGTCACTATCAGCAGACATAACATGGAAGACCTTGAGAACATTGCAGAACTGCTTCTTGATGATATCGGCATGCCGTCCATTACAAACAACGAGGCTTCACCCATTGGCGCGGGATGCACATATGAAAGCGAAGTTGCGCTGGATCATGTCGATACACTTCGAGTTGGACTGCAGCTTGAGAAACTGCAGGAAAAGTATCCCGGACGAATCACCGCCAATGCGGGACCTTTTGCGAAACTGAGAATGTACAGGGAGATGGAGAATGCCAGACAGAACGGTCAGCTCACCAACAGGTGGAAAATGGGATTCCTATCATCCTGCGGTGGTGTGTTCAACAAACTGGGCATACTGCATGACGGATCAATAGTTCCGTGCTCCATGCTGCACGATCTCACTATGGGAAATATGCTCACCGATGATATTCTGGGTTTATGGAAGAACAGCCCTGTAATAAGACAGGTTCGGGAGAGGTATGTGGTTCCATTGACAGAAATACGCGCATGCGCGAACTGCGAATGGGTTCAATACTGCAACGGCGGTTGCCCCGGTGTTACACAGCAGATACAGAAGACTCTTCTGGACCCCAACTGGAGAGGATGCTACAGGAACTTCCTGAAAGCCAACGGAATCAGGAGCATTTGCGATGCGGTTGTCCGGAGTGGGGAACCGGAATGACGGAGAATTCTCCCGAGATACCGGCGCTTGGATCCATTTACATGTACGCTTCGGGAGCGTGCAATCTTAACTGTTCACACTGCTGGATTAACCCGGAGTATCAGAAGGAGGGTACAACAAGCAGCCTGCACCTTGACCCGGCTCTTGTCGAAAAGGCCCTGACTCAGGGGAAACCTCTCGGTCTCAGATCGGTGAAGCTGACCGGTGGAGAACCCCTGCTTAACCCCCGAATTAAAGATATCATCGAACTCATTTCCAATGAGGGAATGAGTATTGTTATTGAAACAAACGGTACTCTGATTGACGGGGACATGGCCTCTTTTCTCTCTTCAGTCGAAAATTTTTACTTCATTTCGGTCAGTCTGGATGGCTCGGACGCCTGCACACATGAAGAATTAAGGAGAGTAACAGGATGTTTTGACAGTGCTGTCCTGGGAATACGGCACCTTGTAGAGGCCGGCATAAGACCACAGATGATATGTACCCTTCACAGGAAGAATATTTCCCAGGTGAGTGAGGTAATAGAGCTGGCAAAAGGTCTCGGCTGTGGTTCGGTCAAGTTCAACCATGTACAGCATGTAGGGCGGGGAAGGGAGTTCGACGAAGGTCTGGCTCTCACCGTACCTGAGATTTTGAAGCTGAACGAAAGGATGGAAGAAGAAATAATTCCATCTGCCGGGATTCTCGTAATACTGGATATACCCATGGCATTCCAGAAACCCGCACGATTTCTCAGAAGCAGGCCGGGAAGATGCACTATACACAATATCATCGGTTTGCTGGCCAATGGAGATCTTGCCCTCTGCGGGATTGGAACTTCGGTTGAAGATCTTTTGTACGGAAACCTGAAAACAGACGATCTTGAAGATATCTGGAAGAATTCTAACAAACTCGCTGAACTCAGGAAATTGATACCGGATGAACTCGAAGGAATATGCTCAAAATGCGTTCATAAGAGATTCTGCAAGGGGACGTGTGTTGCGGGAAACTACAATGCAACCGGGAAACTCAACGCTCCTTACAGTTTTTGTGACACGGCGGAAAAACGGGGGCTTTTCTCTGAATCCAGGATGAATATGTTATTAACGTGAAGGAGAGTATTATGAATGAAAGAAAGCAATACATTAAACCCGTGGCACTCAACCTCTCCGGTTTTGGTGTTGTAGGGCAAGAGCCTCTTGGAATATGTGCGGATGGAACTATGCCAACGGTTGCGAACTGTCCCGGGGGGGATTCAGTATCACAGCTCCCGCAGTTCTGTTCTCCAACCGGTGTTTTTCCTGAATCGGGAGACTGCAATCCAGGAGGAGGAAACGTTATTAACGCCTGCATGGCGGGTTCCCTTCATACATAATGACGCGTGGCTGAAGATTACATTAAAAGCTATTCTTTTCAGCTTGCGGGTAAGTGTTTCCACGTAAAATCGAACTCGGAAATTAATTGTTTTCTTTTTCCCCGTTTCTCAGCTTTCCTTTCGGATTGTGATGATCCTTTTTCCATCATCAGATACACCCTTACTGAAGAAACGTTTTCTTCCGAAGCACCCCTTTCGTATGCTGAACGAGATAAGCTGCTAGGTACATTCGAATATCCTCTTGAACATTTCGAAATCCCTTCCTGGAACAGCTACATACTGAATATCCCTCCTGTCAGAAAACTGCTTGAAGATTATTCCGGTCACGGAGAACGGGTAACACTTGAGATCAGAGAGCAGTCTCTAGTAGTAACTGACTTCCTCCAGCATCGTATGGATGTCTTCTACTCCGGGGGGAATAAGAGAACGTTAAGCGAAGGCAGAGTGGATCCGTTAATATTTTCCCCGTTTCTCCATGACATGAACTCGCTTATAGTCCACAGCTCATGTGTGAGTTTCGATGGAATGGCTGCGGTTTTCCTGTCCATGGATGAAGGTGGCAAGACGACTGCTGCCAGTCTCTGTGAGGGAGGAAAGGTTCTCGCTGATGATCGGGTTCTCTTCAGGAAAACAGATGAACAGTGGCTGGCTTACGGGACACCATGGACCACTTTTCCGCCCGACCCGGGGCACGCTGTTCCGGCAGCTTTCTTCCTGCTCGAGAAAGCTGATGATTTCAGCCTGAAAAAGATGGGTTCGCGAGAGCTGTTCTCATTTCTATGGGACGAGCACCATAGCGCAAGGTTTCATATTCCCCGCATCTACCATACCATAATACTGGATCTTTACAGGGACCTTTCGGTCTCAGCGCCGGTGTACCTCATGCGGTTCCCAAAAAATTACATCGATCAGGATGCAATCCTGAAATGCATGAAACAGTGAAGAGTTCCTTCCGGTTCTACCGTGGGCGGAGCATGAGAACAGCATTTCGCCCCGGTGACTGTATTATCTTTGAGGAAGTGCCATTTGACCGTCTGAGAAAGGGTGATGTAATAGTTTACAGCAGCGATTCCGTTCCCGGAATGGATGTTATCCACAGGATAGTTGAAAAGCATGATGAATACCTCGAAGTAAGAGGTGATGACAATCCCCAGGATAGCACCGAGGACATTTCATTTCAGAGGGTTCTAGGACGGGTTGTTGCTGTTGAGCGCGAAAGGCAGGGCAGGAAACCCGTTCCCGGTGGGAAATACGGTTCACTGAGGGCAAAATTCGTTTCACGGGAGGGAATGCCCAGGAAAGTTGCCAGGTGGTTCTATTCTCTCCTCAGGCGCTCCGGAATAATCAGATTGCTATGGCAACCTGAGATCGAGACTATAAGTCTCGCAACCGATGCAGGGTCTGTGATTCGTCTTGTCAGTAGCGGCAAAACCGTAGGCAAGTGGTGTGAAGAAAGAAAAATCCTTGTACTGAGGAAACCGTGGGATCTGGTTGTTAGGGTCAGGGATGGAGAGCTTCAGCTGTAGGCGTTGGCCTGAATGGTGTACATCTCGCGGTACTTACCGTTTATCTCCATTAGTTCTTCATGGGTGCCGTGTTCAATGATTCTGCCCTTATCCATTACTGCGATTCTATCTGCCATTCTTACTGTGGAGAACCTGTGTGAAATAATCACAGAGGTTTTTCCCTGTACCAGCTCTCTGAATTTAATGAATACAGCATGTTCTGCTTTGGCATCCAGTGCGCTGGTGGGTTCATCGAGAATAACAATCGGAGCATCACGGATGAACGCTCTGGCAAGGGCGATCTTCTGCCATTCACCTATGGAGAGCTCCATGCCCCCCTTGAATGACCTGCCCAGCACTGTGTTGTAACCGTCCGGCAAATTCTCAATCATGGCGTCGGCACCCGCTGCTTCAGCTGCCAGGCGGATCAGGGAATCATCCGGTGAATGCTTTATATCACCCAGTCTGATGTTCTCTCCCGCTGTGAGATGGTATTTGGCATAGTCCTGGAAGATGACGCTTATACTCCCGCGATGGTCCTCTACTGCAAAATCATT
>DAOWFD010000211.1 GCA_030638185.1 Candidatus Aegiribacteria sp. | reverse complement strand
AATGGGTATAGATACCTATCGGTGTGGCTGCAAGAACAGTCAATCCGGTTTCTTCCATAACCTCTCTTTTCAAAGCATCGAAAACCGATTCCCCCAACTCCATCGCACCGGCAGGCATACCCCAGCGCCCTGAATCCTTCCTGTGAATAAGAAGAACACGACCTTTGTCATCGCTGATGACAGCACGCACACCGGGAATTATAAGCCTCTGATTCCCCACCAGCTTCCGAAGCTGACCCATATATGTTCTATTGAATTCGTTACTCATCTTTTTCAACACTCCATTCTTTCCGGCAACGGCGCCCCTGATGGAGGGACAGCAGAGCATCCCCGCGTAAGCAGATCATTAAGCTACAGGCAGTAGTTTCGTGTCAGAGATATCTGCACCTCGGCTTCATACCGGCTTGTCATACCGCGGAGATAACGCACCATTCCAGGTCAGTTCTGCAGGCCGGTAAAGCATCTACTCTGGCTCCCTCAAGAATGATTCCAGGAGGCGAGGGACGGTCTTCTCCTGTGCAGGAGTTCTCAACTGCGGTATTCCAACCTGCTTTCTTAAACTCATTCAGGGCTGAAGATCTGTAGAGCAGTTTCTCCAATCCCGCTTCTCTGATGATTTTCCCGTTAACCTCATCGTCTTCAGGATAGAAATGCGATATGGCCAGGAATCTACCCGATACTATCCGCCTCAGTTCCTCCAGCAGAACACCGGGCTCTTCGATATTCGGAAGCCCCATACACGTAGTCATGGTCCCGATCGAACCATCCTTGAAAGGGGTTTTTCTTGCATCGAAAGAAAGCAGACTGATACTGTCGTAGCAGCCATTTCTCTTGAGCCATAATCTGTTCTTTCTAAGTATACTGGGGCTGAAATCGGTAACGACCAGGGGAATCTCCAGGTTCTTTACGATTCCGTTTGCCAGCTTCCCCGCTCCCGATGCCAGGTCAACAACGGGTCCGTCAGTTTCTGCAAGTTCTTCAATAACGTAATCAAGCTGGCTTTCCAGGTATCTGATGCTGTCAGCAGTATAAAGACCCTCTTTAGCTTTCCTGAATACCTCTTCCGCTTCATCGTATCTTCCCATCTGTTCCAGGACCACCGCGCGGTAATGCTGATCCACAGGGGACAGAGCCTCCAGAGGGTTCTCCATCAGAGCTTTTTCAATTTCCGGATGGATTTCAAGGAATTCGAACAGCCTGTTATCCACGTTTTCCCACAGATCGTTACGTGGAAGATCCGGTGTAAGAAATATCCCTATTCCCTCCCTGACCGAATAGGAAGCGGGACAGGCTTCGCAGGATGCTGCAGCCTCCAGTATGCGATCACCCGCGTTGTCGGTAATGTTCCATTCAAGAGTCCCGTGACAGTCAGGACATTCCAGAATTTCAAGCAGGTAATTTTTCATTTTTCTCTCCTTGACTAAAACATATACCGATTATATGGGCAGGTACCGCGTAAGTTTGCGCATCTATCAAATGCCGATAGGTAACCGGGTTGGTTTCATGCACGTGGTTCCAGGACTAACTGTGTAGCGAGTAAACTCTGCCACCGTGACCATTCAGAGTAATGATAGAAAAACATCCGGTTTAAGCCATACTCTTATTCGAGAATAATCATCCTTTCCTTATCATGCAACAAATATGTCATTCCAAGAAAGCTGGCGGACTACGTTCCATGGCAGGATGATGTTCCCGAGATCAAGGCTGGATGAGCTTTCAGAAATCCGGTTTCCGAACATCTGTTCGGGAACCGCAAGGTTTCTGGCTGTGCTGGTTTCCGAACATCTGTCCGGGAACCGCAAGGTTTCTGGATATGCTGGTTTCAGCGGAGAGGTACGTTCTGTTGCGGGGTTACCAGCGTGAATTCGCCAACAATGACATTGACCGGGGTGTGTTTCGGGGAGTATCATCAGTTTCAGGTGGAGAAATTGAGGTGCGGGGAAGAGAAATGTTATACTGGGAGCAAATTGCGGCATGGCCGGAAATCAACTTTCCTATTGCTCAGGTGCTTACGAGCAGATCAATGCGTCGAGGAGGAGTCGATGCCTTGCTGCATCGTCGACGACGAACAACGAAGAGATGGGAATTAACCACCGTCGACCCAGAGGGTCAGGGTTGCAGACAGCCATCTACTGAGTCATGTCTCCTTACCGATGTGCGTACATCGCTTTCGTCAGCATTCCTTGTATCTGGCCTTCTGGAGCTTCCTGACGCTGCCAGATCGAATTCTCCGAACGGCCCCCAGAGTCTTATACGCTGTTGCAGTAGAATCTCTGGTGAGATATACTGGCTAATAAATAACACAGAATTCAGAAAACGAATACGGAATCTAGAATGAGCGAAATCGGCAGTGAATACATTGATGATCTTACAGGTTTGTACAACCGCCGTTTCCTCAACAAATCAACTGTAGAAAGAATCAATGAAGCCGATCAGAATAAAAGCTCACTTTCGATAGCTATCATTGATCTGGACCATTTTAAAAACGTAAACGACACATACGGCCACTCGAGAGGTGATTCGGTACTCACGGAATTCGCCGGTTTTCTCAAGGATCTTCTCAGGAAGGGTGACACCGTTTACCGTTACGGCGGGGACGAATTTGTCTGTATTCTTCCCGACACAGGTTACGAACAGGCCAGGAGGATTTCTCTTCGATTTATTGAACAGTGCCGCAGTATGGAGTTTGTAAAGATAAGACTTACCTTGAGCATCGGAATAGCATCCTATCCCTTAGACGGAAAGGACTGGTTTTCAATATTCGATGTTGCTGATCATCGGCTTTATAGCGCCAAGAGGTATGGTAGAGATAGAATTGGAATCCCTGACATTGATAAAAAAACACTGATTATTCCAACGAAGGAAATCATTGGCAGGGATTCTGAGCTTTCCATGATAAAACAGTTTCTTGAACCTGCAATCAATGGCAGGGGTAGTGCCGTGACCATCAGCGGCGAGATTGGCGTGGGTAAGACAAGATTGGTTCATGAATTAATACATAGTGAACATTATGGATCTTTTGAACTCTTGCGCAGTAACCTGTCAGCAACAACGCAATCTATTCCATACTATCCCTTCAGGGAAATTTTACGAGCACTGTCACACGAAAATAGCAGGGAATATATCCAGAAAATACCTGAAATTTACAGGATTGAACTTGCGAAGATTGTACCTGAATTATCTGATGAAGTATCAGTTGATAGTAAACAATTATTCATGATTGATAAATTCAGGCTTTTCGAAGCCGTAAGCAAATATTTACAGCTGCAACTAGAAGATAATCCATTATTTATATGTTTTGATAATATCCAATGGGCGGATGATAGTTCTCTTGAACTCATTTATTACCTTCTAAAAACACAAAGAGAATTCCCTGTAGTCTATTTCCTGATTTATCGTATTGAGGAAATTAAGAAAAGTGGATTCCAGGATCTTCTTGTATCAATGACGCGTGAAGATCTTCATAGGTGGGTTATGCTTGAACCTCTGGAAGGACACTATGTTACTTT
>DAOWFD010000327.1 GCA_030638185.1 Candidatus Aegiribacteria sp. | reverse complement strand
TATGTTCGTTGCTTATTGAAAGGGGCTGCTTTGATAGGTCTCCGGGGACCACGGGTGAATCATCGATTCCTCTGCAGAGAAAGTAAAGGCTTTCGCCATGTTTTCCCAGAAGGGCCCGAAGCTGCTGACGAGTGAATTTTCGCAGGTCCGCTATTTTTTCTATCCCAAGGCTGAGAAAACGTCTCTGTGTGGCGGGGCCTACGCCCCAGATCCTGCCCACCGGGAAATCAATGATGTCACCCGGCTTCAGTTCCGCGATTCCCATTGGTTTTGCCTCGTTTGAAGCCATCTTAGCCAGGAACCTGTTCCGTGCGATGCCTATGCTGGCCCAGAGGCCCGTACCATCCAGAATATCCTTCTGTATGCGCGTAGCCATTTCCCGGGGCGATCCACCGCCGATAACGCCGGTTACATCCATGAACGCTTCATCAATGCTGGTAGGGTCGAGTATGGGGGAAAACGACAGAAGTATCTCCAGAATTCTTCTGGTATAGGATACGTAGCTTCCGTGGCTTCCGGAGATTATGGCTGCATCCGGCGCGAGCCGCATGGCGTTGACTATCGGCATGCCGGACCTTACCCCCAGTGCGCGGGCCTCGTAGCTGCAGGAAGCCACAACAGAGCGTAGAGTCCTGCCTCCCACTATCACAGGTTTTCCCTCAAGCCATGGGAAGGAAAGGCGTTCTACCGATACGAAATAAGTGTCCATATCGATGTGGAATATTACATGCATAAGCACACTGCCTAACTATTCCGAGAATAGTGGAAATCAAGTGTCCAGGTGAGATCGGATGTGTCAAAGTGAAGCTCGTATACATCTTCTCCGCTGGTACGGACTACGTAATGAAAAAGAGGGTATGCCCCTTCGCGGCTTTCCCACTGCGATGACACCGAAGAAATATGGTACACATGGTCGTTCCACTTGAACCGGCAGGGCTGCACCTTACCACGGATAAAATGGCCTATCATTTCCACAGACTCATTGTACCTGGTTACCACATTCCACCTCCTTCACAGAATAAGAATAGTAAACATACGTTCAGTGGTCAAGAGTGGGGTCGGGCCCTACCTGTACGGAAGAGATGATTCCTGGTATAATAGTATAGAATTATTGTCTTGTGGATTATATTGGTTATACAAACCAGGTAAGTGGGGAAACAGCATGAGAATCGCTATCACTCTCTCGATTGCCCTGTTCGCTATCGCGCCGGCCAAGAGCGTCATACAGATCTTCGACTCCCCAACCGGGGACATTGCAGGTCTTGGCTGGGAGGATGGCACTTTATGGGCCCTCGACGCCTTTACGAAGGAAGTCTTTAATATCGATCCGGGGTCCGGTAATGTTCTGGACTCCTTCACCAGCACGATCATACCCGCAGGCTATGAGGCTACGGGTCTTGCAGTCGAAAACGGCGTTGTGTACGTCGGAGCCTGGAACAACAGCACCAACGGTTACATTTTCAAGTACGACTATTCGGGCACCTATCTCGGTGGTGTCAACATGTGCGGCGGTTGAGGCAACCCTGTCTCGTCGGTGACGGGACTTGCAGCAAAGGATGCCAACTATCTCTATGTAAGCTCGCGGAATCAAAATACAACCTACAGGTACACAGCTCCAGGGATCACGTCCAGGTACGCCTACATCTACTACACCGCAGGAAGTCAGACCAGAGATATCGCCATCACTCCCGAAGGCAACATCTGGGTAGCCACCGACTGGGCCAGCATTCCGTTGAGATTTTATAACACAAATGACGTGATGATCGATTATATCCTCAGTGATCTGGTACCCTACGCCTGCGGAGTAACCATGGACGAAAGCGGCTACCTCTGGGTAAGCGATACCGAGAACGACTGCATCTACAAGATAGACCTTACCGAAAGTATAGAGGGTTCCGGAGAGAACATCACTCCTTACCTCCAGGCCTCATCGAATCCATTCGCCGGTCAGGTGACAATCACAGGTATCGGCTTGGACAGTCAGGCGACCATAAACATCTATGACATCAGGGGCAATCTGGTGTCCAGTGACAACTTCTCCGGATCGTATGTGTTTGGTGAATCAGGCGATCTCTTGCAGGGAGTCTACTTTGCAAGGGTCAGTAACGGCAGCGGATCGGCATCGGTCCTGAAACTTATGTGCCTCTGATAAAGTGGGGCCGTAGAGTGGGGCCGGGGCTAACCTCTAAACATTTTTAGTTGATAGACTATTAACGAATGTTCAGATGTTAACCCCAGCCCCGACGACTCAATGATCTATGAAGATACCAGATGTCCCGGAGAGCCCGTGGGACCCGTTTATAAAGCGGCAGGGGGGTTACGCGGATCTCCCTGAGGTGAATGGGTATTTCGCGTATCCTGACTCCGGATTTATGGGCTCGTATCACCAGTTCGGTTGGAAATATATCAAGCTCATACTGACACCGGGGCGGAATATCCTTTATGGCATCCCTCCATACAACCTTAGGGCCATGAGTATCCGTCCCTCTGTATCCAAGAAGACTCCTGAGAAGGAATGTAAGTGTAAGGGTTGCGGCTTTTCTTATCAGAGGTCGCCTGTCGTCCTTTCCCGCAAGTACCTTGGAACCCTGGATAAGGTCAACATCATCCGTGCAGAGGAGCCGGAGCCCCCTTATCCAGAAATCCGTATCAAGCACGTCCAGATCATCAATTATGAATATGTCCGCCCGGGATTTTATCAGGCCGACTTTCATCGCCAGGCCATAATTAGGCAGGGGAAGTGATATGGAATCAAGAGCAGGATATCTTTCCTCTAGATCGTTAAGCAGGTCTTTTGTCCTGTCCGTTGAGCCGTTCTCAACAACCAGTATCCGGAACCCGGAGGGGAGAATCTTCAGAACAGGCACAAGCTGGCTTTCGAGAATACTCTCCTCGTTATAAACGGGTACGATAATTGCAACTGTTGATGCATTGTCCGGACAGGCTTCACGAAGGCTTTCCATCATGTTCATTACACCGCTCATGAAGCTTTTTTTCTCCTGTACCCTACCCTGGCCACCAGCAGGCTCAATTCAAAGAGAAGATACAGAGGAAGGGTAAGCATAACCTGGGTGAGGGGGTCAGGCGGGGTAAGGATGGCAGCGATAATGAGAAGCCCTACGATTATATGCTTTCTGTATTTCGCCAGGTTCTCTGGAGTTACAACTCCAAGGCTTACCAGTATAAGAATAAGAACCGGCAGCTGGAATGCAACACCAAATATTATAATGAACCTGCTTAGAAAGCCTATGTAGTTCGCAAGGCTCCAGTGACCTGCGATGTTTCCCGTCTCGAAACTTCTGAACACGTCGATAGCCGGTTCCAGCATAAGAAACCATGCAAATGCCGCCCCCGTTAGAAACAGAAGCACTGATACGAAAGCTGAACGAACCGCTGTTTTTCTTTCCTTCCTGTAAAGACCCGGCGAGATGAATCGCCAGAACTGGTAGAAGATAACAGGTGAAGAAACAAGGATACCTGCTGCAAGCGACAGGTTGAGATGTGCTGCAAAAGCCTCGGTGGGAGCAAGGGTCTGAAGTTCGTAAGGACCACTGGAAAGAACAAGCTCCATGAGCTTTCTACTGAAAAGAAAGGATACAATGATTGATCCTGCCAGAACACCCAGAACGGAAAACAATCTGTGCCTGAGTTCTTCAAGGTGTTCCCAGAAGCTACCCTCTATAATACTTTTCATGCCTTCAGCAGGTTCATTATTCCCGGTAGGGTCTCCTCCTCCTGATCAGGTGTAAGGAGTGTAAGCCTGCAGTCGCACCAGTCAAAAGGAAGTGCCCATATTCGTCCACCCCTCCGGGTTTTCTTGTCTCTGTTGAACAGGCGGGACAGTTTCTCCTCGGAAACCATGTCATTTACGCCCGTGGGAAGTCCGGCCTGTTTCAGTATATGCCGGATCTCTCCCGGTAGATTCTTATTACCTCCCAGACTTACCGCAAGAGTCGCTTCCCCTATCAACCCCAACCCTACGGCTTCTCCGTGTGAAAGCTGGAATTCGCTGGCGCTCTCCAGAACATGTCCAATAGTATGCCCCAGATTAAGAAGCATTCTCTTCCCGATTTCCCTGAGATCCTCGGCTACTATACCGCCCTTCACCTCAAGGCATTTTCGGATAACTTCCAGGATGCTGTTCCTATCAGGATTCTCAATATCCATCCGCTCCAGTAATTTCAGTATCGATCTGTCTCCTATCAGCGCGGTCTTTACTATTTCCGCAATCCCGCTTTTAAACTCACGCTCCGGAAGGGTGTCAAGAAAATCAGGTGCAATAAGGATATTTTCCGCAGGATTGAACGTTCCCACCTGGTTCTTGGTTCCGGCCAGATTCACACCGGTTTTCCCCCCAAGGCATGCGTCCACCATGCACAGAAGGGTGGTGGGGACAAGCATAAGTCTCAATCCGCGGAGATAGGTTGACGCGGCCATTGCGCCAATATCGCATACCAGCCCGCCCCCGATCACAACGACCGGTGTATCCCTGTGGATTCCCGCAGCTGACATGCTGTCCCATATCTGAGAGAGCGTGAACGCATTCTTCAGCACCTCCCGGGCTTCCATGACGTACAACCCCGAAGCTGACAGTATGGCCGGCTGCAGTAGACTATCCCACAACCTTCTCACTTCCGAATCGATAATCAGGAATGGATGTCCATCTGAGAATGCGTCAAACCATGCGGACTGTTCTCTCTTGAGTGAGCAGGTATGAACCTCTGTTACAGGCGTTGCAGTATTCCACTTGAAATTCATCATTTAGGCCCCCAGACAAACCAGATGAAAGCAGCGCCGACCACGGTAGCAGCTATTGTGAACGGCAACCCCACTCTGACGAAATCCATGAATGATACCTTGAAACCGTTTTTTCTCAATACAGACACAGACACAATATTCGCCGCTGCTCCGACAGGGGATATATTGCCTCCAAGGCAGGCTCCTATAAGCAGGCCGAAGGAAAGATAGTAATGACTCTGCCCCCCTTCTCCAAGGGTCTGAGCAATTGCGTGCGCTACGGGTATCATGGCCGTAACGTAGGGAACATTGTCAATGAAAGCGCTCAGTATAACCGCGCTTACAACAACTATCAGAAATGCAAGAAAGGGATTGTTTCCTGATATACCGGCCAGAAAAACTCCCACCTTCTGCATGACACCCATCTCCTCAAGGGCGCCCACCATGAAGAAGATTCCCGCTAGCAGGAACAGCGTATCCCAGTCGAATCCCCTCAGGATAGTCCTGGCTCTACGGTTTCCATGGTTTCCTTTACCTTTGTTTTTTAGATAACCTCTTCTGAAGAAGGCATGCCATACTACGGCTATCCCTCCTCCGGTAATACAAAGCAGGCCAGCCTCGATACCTACCCCGGGGAAGAAGAAGCTCAGTATTGCAAGACCGAGGATCACACCGGCAAGGATCCAGGCGGGAAACCAGCTGCTCACTTCAGGAATAGTGACTTCCGGAAGTGGTCTCGAGTCCTTTTTCAGAAGCTTTCTAAGAATAAAAAAGGATGCGATAGCGCCCAGTTGAACGGCAAAGAATATTCCCGGTTTCCCGTTCATGAAGAAAAAATCGTTGAAATCCATAGTCTCCTCAGCGTCCAGTATCATGCTCGGGGGATCACCCACCAGTGTAGCAGTTCCCTGCAGATTACTGGCTACCGCAATTCCTATCAGCAGTACTATTGGATTAGCCTTAAGCTTTTTTGCCACTTCAAGAGCTATAGGCGCAACTATCATTACCGTGGCAACATTCTCCACGAAAATCGATATAACGCTCGACAGGATACAGAGATAAATGGCCGCCTGGCCGAAATTCTTTGAGCGGGTTACTATGTGACCGGCAAGATGTCCGGGTACACCGGCTTCAATGAGTACCTCGGCAATAAGAAGAATCCCGGAGAATATCAGAAGCACACTGAAATTCATACCGCCGACAATCGATACCAGTTCGCCCCACCCGATAAAACAGCTAAGAATGATGCTGAATAAGATCGCCAGAACCGCGGTAATCCAGATCGCCAGGCCTCGCTTTTTATGGGCGACGGCTATGTAGGCGTACGCGAAGAGAAAGAACAACGAAAAGATGAGACCGGAAGTCAAGTTCAGTTACCCTGCTGATACTCTACCAAAGTCAGGCTGCTGTCAGCGGTTGTCCTGGCAACCATCCCCACGTCGGGAGCAAGCCAGATGTCCCTGTGAACGATAGTGGTCTCAGGCTCGAATCCTGCAACCCTGATCCAGTTGATCGTTGTTTCATGCTGTTTCAGATGATAGCATTGCTCCCATCTGCCATCGGGGCTGGTTTCTATATCGATAACAACAGATCTTCTTTCCCAGTCATGACTGATGGTAACGCCCTGGTTCACGGCAAAGGTAGATGCTGTATCTGTTCGTACATATCCCGTTGTAAGCGGCCAGTCCAGCCATGTCACCCAGGCCTGGTAGAGTGGAACTTCGTACCCGTTGAACATCACCCTGTGATCTTCATAGAATTCGAGGTATCCGTCGTTGGATATCCAGTAGGTATAGTCCGCCCCGGAAAGAACTCTGTAACAGGCTCTCTCTCCCCTTTCGGTCTGATCTATCACCGATACGGTCAGTGTTCCACCGCCTCCGATTGAATACTCCCACTGGCTTCCTAGATGATTTATTGGATAGTAATCCGCTCCCATCCGGTAGAAGAGGGGGTTTCTGCCGCATCCAGTAGCTGCTGTGATTATCAGGATTGACAGAGCTGATATTAATATAAGCCACTTCATAATGTCACCTCCCTGGAAATACCAAAGTGGAGGGTAAACAAGTCTCCGTTTTCCATTTCAGCCATTATACTGGAATAATCTCCACCCACTTCTCCTCTGAAACCGCCTCCCATGCTGAAATTCCATCTGAGGCCGGCTTTCCAGAACGGATCCCAGGATGCGGGGTTTGTTCCTCCGCTGTTGCTCAATGAACTCCGGCAGAGTCCGAAGGCACACACTATACCCGGGTTGAACACATTACCCCAGGGTCTCAGATAATATCCTGCTTTCAACTGGGGTTCAAAGAAAGTCAGGCTTGCGGCTCCCTGGTCGCTGCTTCCGAATACACTCAACGAAAATCCCAGCCCGGCTCTGAACGATGGAGTAACAACCCACGAAGCGGACAGCCCGACATCCACTCCCGTATTCAGACTGTTCCCCCACTGCCCGGTTGGATATGACAGACCGGTTCCCACCGCAAAATCGATATCAATGGCCGAGCAGGCTGCCGCGGCCGAACATGCCAGTATCATGACCCATTTCAATTCTAACTACCTCCTCACAGATCCAGGGCAGGCAGAGGTACATCCTGCATGCCGATATGGATCCTTACTGTTCCTCCCGCTACTTCTCGTGATGCTTTCTCGGCCAGATGCGGAGAATTGTTTTCCTGGCTAAGATGAGCAAGAACGCAAACCTTCAGATCTCTGTGATAAACCGCCCCCAGAAGATCCGAGGCTGCACT
>DAOWFD010000257.1 GCA_030638185.1 Candidatus Aegiribacteria sp. | reverse complement strand
TGGCATGATCCTCCTTCCGGCGTTTCAGGTGAAATTCACCTTTCGGCGGAAGCTGATCCCCTTCCCGGGCAGCTGGTTGTTTACGACATATCGGGCCATATAGTCAGGATACTGTATGGACAGGGGGGTAACTCATTTCCGTGGGACGGATACGATTCGGAAGAAAATGAGCTTTCAGGGGCTAAGAAACTATCTGAAGATAACTTTGTAATACCGCTTTTTGCCGGCTCGGAGGAGAATGCTTTCTGATGTGTTCTCCGGGTCGAGATTGTCAACAGGATCGTTTACGCGATCATCTCCAATGTACAGACCGCCCTGTTTTGCAAGCCTCCGTACTTCGCTCCTGCTTGGACAGAGGCCGGTCTCAACGAAAAGGTCTAGGCAGGATATACCGTTTCTGAGCCTTTTAACCGGGATTTCCAGGCTGGGAACATCCTCCTGATCCCCGTTTCCAGCGAAGAGCGCGCGGGAAGCTTTTTCCGCCTTGAATGCTTCCTCTCTGCCGTGGGTGAGAGCCGTAGTCTCAAAGGCAAGTCTTTCCTTGACACGCCTTATTTCCGCACCTTCAAGGAGTGACAACTCTTCTATTTCATTCATGGGAATAAAGGTATAGAGCTTCAGAAAGTAGACAGCATCCTTATCATCTATATTAATCCAGAACTGGTAGTAATCGTAGGGGGTGGTCATTGATGGATCAAGCCAGATGGCACCGCCTGTCTGGGATTTGCTCATTTTCTCGCCGGAGACGGTTGTAACAAGCGGACATGTGAAGCCCCAGGTTTCCGCGCCTTCCGAACGTCTAATAAGATCGATACCGGCTACGATGTTGCCCCACTGATCTGATCCACCAACCTGCAGAACACAGTTGTGGGAGCGGTAAAGGTGAAGAAAATCGAAGGCCTGAAGAAGGCTATAGCTGAACTCAAGGAAGGAAATACCCGTCTCCAGCCTGAGTTTTACCGACTCGGCTGACAGCATTCTGTTAACGCTGAAATGGCGTCCGACATCCCTGAGGAAATCAAGATAATTCATTTTCGAAAGCCAGCTGTAATTGTCAAGAAGTAAAGCTCGGTTTTCCTGCGACTTGAAATCAAGAAAGTGTTCCATCTGAGCGGAGATGGAGTCAACCCATGCGGAAACCGTTTCCTTCGATTCGAAGGAGCGTTCGACGCTTCTGCATGAAGGATCGCCTACAAGCGCTGTCCCTCCGCCAACAATGATGATCGGCTTATGACCTTCATTCTGAAGGTGCCGGGCAATCATAAGGGGAACCAGGTGCCCCAGGTGAAGGCTGCCTGCTGTTGCGTCAAAGCCTATATAGAAACTCAGTGAGGGCCCATCAAGAAGCTCCGAAAGCTTCTCTTCAGCAGTCATCTGATAGATAAGTCCTCTTTCGGTGAGTTTTCTCAATAATTCCAAGGCCGGCTCCCTTCGGCTGACTGTAACTGGCAAAACAGTTCCCGGGTGTTTATGTTTTCGTCTGTTCGTAACACAGAACATAATACTGGAGAGAATTATGGAAACCATTGAATTTGAGCATCCCGTCGCAAGAAGTATCCTGACAAAACTTCGGGATCGTCAGACCCCGCCGGATGAATTCAGAAAACTCTCTTACCGGCTCGGTTTCATGCTGGCGGTGGAAGCAACGAGAAACCTGGGAACGTTGCCACTGCCTGTTGAGACACCCATGGAAAAGACATTCGGTGAAGAGTGCGCTGAGTATCCCATACTTCTTCCTGTGATGAGGGCGGGTCTGGGGCTTCTTGCACCCTTTCAGGAACTCCTTCCCGAATCTCCTGTAGCATTCATAGCGATGAAAAGGGATGAAAAGACAGGTGAGGCTGAATGGCTCTACGATTCAATTCAGAATCTCCAAGGAAGGGACATCATTATCCTCGACCCCATGCTTGCGACTGCGGGAACGGCCCGGAGTGTAATCGACTATGTTCTGGATAAGGGCGCGGAGAGTATCACCCTGATAAGTGTTGTTGCTGCGCCTGAAGGGATATACAGGCTAAGAAATTACGATAAACTGACATTCATAACGGTATCCGTTGACAGGGAGCTTGATGAGAACTGGTTCATACTTCCCGGACTGGGTGATTTCGGCGACAGGCTCTATAAGGGAAATCAACACTGAAAAACTTTGATTTAGGTAAAAATGGATAAAAGTGGAATATACATAGCCGGAAGTGATATGAACGCTGGAAAAACCACGTTCAGCCTCGGACTCATTTCATGGCTTGAAGAACATCAAGAAGGCGGCGCATCCTTCATGAAACCTCTCGGGCAGAAAACCACCCTTTTGGATGGGGAACCAGTGGGGGAGGATACCTTTCTTGTTAATACTTCGCTGGGTCTTGACATTCCGCTGGAGTATACGGCACCGTTTGCAATGTCATCGGGAATATCAGAGAAATTCCTCGAAGAAGGCCATCCGTCTGACATGGAAAAGAAGATAATGAAGGCTTTCAGATATTTAAGGTCCATATCGGATGTAGTGGTTGTGGAGGGAACAGGACATCCTGGTGTAGGTTCAGTCTTTAACCTCTGTAATGCCAGTGTAGCCAGTTTAATGAATATTCCGGTACTCCTGGTTCTCGATGCGGGGATTGGAAAGACCATAGACAGATTCACCCTCTGCAGCAGTCTTTTCCATGACAGGGATATACCTCTGCTCGGAGTCGTGATAAACAAAGTAGTTAAAAGTAAAATGGAGAAGATCCGGAAGTACCTTGACCCATGGTTCTCTGAAAGGGGAATACCTGTTTTCGGCTATATTCCATACGTAAAATCTTTCGCAAAACCCTCATTGGGAATGCTGGGCCGTGAACTGGGGGTTGAAACCCTGATTTCCTGGAAGAAGAACAGTGATGTTCCCGTTGAGGGATTTATTGCAGGATTCGGAAGCAGCAGCGAAATTATCTCTGAAATCTCCAACAGTCCCGAGAGTGCTCTTCTTCTCAGTTCAAAAAGACACGAAATAGTTGATGCCATTTTAGCCAGGAGGCTTTCCAGCAGCCTGGATAAAGGACCCGGGGCTATAGTGCTTTGCGGTAAGCCAAATGAAAATGAATCCTATATAGCCGATGCATGTGATAAATTGGATATTCCACTTTACAGGTCATTGAAAAGTACTGGAGATTCCGTATCGGTTCTGAACAGGCGGATATTCAAGATTGAACCAGGTGAGTCAATCAAGATATCCGAGATCGTCAAAACGATCAAGGAGAATGTGGACATCGAACGAATGATGGCATATCTGCAATCTCCAGAACGTCTACAGAAAAGAACAGCGGAAAGGCCCATGAAGCGATTGAAGTCATGGGTATCAAAGATCTTTTACAGGCGATAGTCGGGAAGAACTTGATGCGATCAAGAATAATCCTCATCTCTATATTTCTTCTGGCAATGGGAGCCACATTTCTGTTCAGGAAACCTCATTCTCCCGAAGCCGGAGGTGTCTGGTCCTTCAATTTCTCCGAGCTTGAATATCTGACTGATTCCCTTAATTCAATTCTGGCAGATACGATAGATATAAGAACAGCCTGTGTTGAAGAGGATGGGACACTCGGCGCGCTTCTGTATTCAACAGGTATCGAAGGAAACAGGTATCTTAACTGCTGTGATATTTTCATAGACAGCCTTGGATGGACCTCAGTTCATGTGGGTGATACCCTTGAAGCGATTTATGCGAGGGATACACTTGTAGAAGTCAGGGCAAGACCCAGGAACGGCAGGGGATACTACTGCATAGAATTCGATGGAACTTCTGAACCTGTTGACTGGTACTGGGTTCCTGAAGAGCAGTACAGAAGGCTTCGTGCTGTTACACTTGTCGTACGCAGTTCCGTATGGGAAAGTATTGCCAGCGGCGCTGTCCCTCCAGACCTTACACCCTCAGGGAACATTGTAACCATACGTGATTCAGTAAGAGAGGTAGCCTATATAAAAGGGCTCGAGAACGAGCTAGCCAACAGACTCTTCGTTTACGATATCGATTTTTATTACGATGTGCAGCCGGGCGACAGTGTATGGGTGCTGCTGGAGGAGACCCGGTATCCCGGCTCATCTGAGACTGTATTTCGCAGGATAATCGCTGCCAAGTATGATTTTGCCCTTGGAGGAATGACTGAAGCCATTCCCTTCTTTCACCAGCCCGATTCCCTGGCTCCCGATGGCACAGCCATAATACTAGATCACTATCACCGGGATGGGGCCTCGCTCAGAACGATGTTCCTTAAAATGCCGGTTCCTTTCGGCAGGATAAGCTCTCCCTATTCCGATTCCCGGATGCATCCGGTTCTCGGATACACGAGAGCTCACCGTGGTATAGACTATGCTGCCCCTATGGGTACAGATATATACGCTGTCGGAGATGGTGTAATAACTGTCAGGAGTTACAGCGGAGGCTACGGGAATCTGGTACGGGTAAGGCACGCCAACGGGTATGAAACAGGATACGGACATATGAGTGGCTACGCTCAGCATCAGGAAATAGGATCCTATGTAAGGCAGGGCGATGTAATAGGTTATATAGGGAGCACTGGTCTTTCGACAGGGCCTCATCTTCATTTCGAAATGAAGAAGAACGGTTCTTACGTTAATCCCGCAACTGAAATACTTCCTCCAGCTAATCCTCTCCTTGAGAATGATCTTGATTTCTTCATGCTTCAACTTCCGGTTCTTGAGCGTACATGGTCCAGGATGGCGGGAATGGATATACCTTCTCCGTGTATCGAGGGCACCGATTCGAACAGCACATCAACGGAATGACACAAGAAGACAGGAATCCTGATGCATTAAAGAACTGGATGGTAAACGAGTTCTTCTGGGATTCGGTGTTCTCTGACATGCTGTCCAGTCTGGCCTCAAAAAAGCTTACTGCTGTAGGAGGCCTCGGGGGATCCGCCATTTCGTTCGCCGCGGCAGCAGCCCACAGACTTGCCGGTCCCACAGTTCTGGTTACACCCTCTGTTGCTGATGCGGAGAGCATAAGGGATGATTTAAGAAGTATACTGCAAGAAGTCCTCTATTTTCCAGCCTACGAGACTCTTCCATTCGAAGGTGAACCTGCCCATCCAGGTGTTATATCCGACCGTGTGGAATGTATGGCGGAACTCAACGCCGGGAAAAGAAGGAGCCTGGTAGTTATGCCGGCGTCCGCCCTAATCAAGAAAATACCATCAAAGGAAAATTTCTCCTGCTTTCGTCTTTACAGGGGCATGAGGTTATCTGTCAGGGAACTTGAGGATTGGCTTCTTGCCGCAGGATTTCAGAAGGAAGGAAGCGTCTGGGAACAGGCCAGGTGGGCGCGGCGGGGCGGCATAGTCGATATAGGAACGTACGGGATGGACAACCCTGTAAGGTTGGAGTTTTTTGGTGATGAGCTTGAATCAATACGTTCATTCGACCAGAGATCCCAGAGAAGCATAAGGAATCTGCAGGAATGCCAGCTTCTACCTGCCAGGGAGGTCATACTGTCACCGGACCACTGGAACAGGGCCATGGAAATGGTTCCGGAAGACCACCCTCTCAGCGAGAAGCTGTGGACCGCCAACGATTTTCCAGGTATCGAACACTATCTGCCGGTATTTCTAGAAAACTGTTGCAGTATACTGGATTACATACCCGATGATGGAACACTCATAATGTCAGATCCTGATTCAATAATAGCGCATATCGAGGATGCTCTAACATACAACACGAATAACTATTCACCGGAGGATATTCCCTTCAGTTTCGGCAGGCAGTTCTTTTGTAAGGAGGATATCCGCAGCAAACTTGAATCCTGCAGGAGGATAGTCAGATTAGATCCATTCCCTGAGGGGGATGTTGATGTTTATTACAGAACACTTCCACAGGTGAGCTTTCAAGACCATCGCGAGGAGATGATCAGGCAGTTTAAAAAGTGGGCCGAAGAGGGCTTTAGAACAGCTGTTCTGTGTGATTCCTCCGCCGAGGAGGAGACATTCCTGGAGCTGATCCCGGATGAAATCACTATCGATACAGGTGTGCTTTCCATTTCGGAGGGCTTCCAGATGCCTGACAAGGGACTGATCGTACTGGCTGAGAGAAAACTGCTCTCCGGAAGGAGGAGACCGGAGAGGGTTAGGAGATACAGAGGCGGTGAAGGGCTGGAGAATGCGGGGGAGATATCTCCGGGAGATCTGATAGTCCACAAACGATACGGGATCGGCCGCTTCACAGGCCTTGAACAGGTCGAGACTTCCGGCACAGTGCTGGACTGCCTTGCCATTGAATACAGGGGTGGCGACAGGCTTCTGGTCCCGATGAACGAGATAAGATCCGTGCAGAAATTCATGGCTCCGGAAAAGACCGAGCCAAGGCTCGATAAGATAGGCGGCGTATCCTGGAGCAGGCGGGTCTCAAGCGCGAGAAAAAAAGCAAAGGCAATTGCCGGGAGGCTTGCCGCGCTGTATGCTGAAAGAAAGGCTATGAAGAGAAAGCCTCTGGGACCTCCAGGTCATCACGTTGCAGCACTTGAAAACAGCTTTCCATACGAAGAGACTCCCGATCAGATGAAGACAATACAGAAGGTCATGAAGGACTTTCAGAGTGTTAGTCCAATGGACAGGCTGATCTGCGGAGATGTGGGCTACGGTAAGACGGAAGTGGCTATCAGAGCGGTTTTTCGTGCAGTTGATTCCGGTTTTCAGGCTGCTGTACTGGTTCCAACCACCGTTCTGGCTGAACAGCATTACTTTACGTTCAAGGACAGGTTGGCGGAATTCCCGGCAAGGGTAGAGATGCTCAGCAGGTTCCGAACAAGACAGGAACAGAGAAAGATCATAGATGAACTCGCTGTGGGTGATGTTGATATTATCATAGGGACTCACCGGCTTCTGCAGAAAGATATCCGTTTCAACAGGCTCGGCCTGTTTGTGATTGATGAAGAACATCGTTTCGGAGTGAACCAGAAGGAGTACATCAGAGAATTGAAGAAGGGCGTTGATACACTGGCCATGTCGGCAACACCCATTCCCAGAACCCTTCATATGGCCCTATCGGGCTTTCGGAATATCTCCATAATAGCAACCCCTCCAAGGGACAGGTATCCTGTTCACACAGAACTGGTTGGCTTTAACTTCAGGATAATCGCCAAAGCCGTTCTAAGGGAGCTGGAAAGGGATGGACAGGTTTTCTTCGTGCATAACAGGATAATGTCCATTGAGAGGATAAGAGAGAAGCTTCAGTCCATGCTGCCCGGGGTGAGAATCGCAGTAGGGCACGGGCAGATGAATCCGAGGAAGCTTGAGGACGTGATGCATACCTTCATGGAGGGCCAGTGCGATATTCTGCTGTGCACATCCATCATAGAATCCGGCCTGGATCTTCCCAGGGTTAACACTATCATTATAGATAATGCTCACATGTTCGGTCTTGCGGATCTGTATCAGCTGAGGGGAAGGGTGGGGAGGAGCCATCATCAGGCATACTGCTACCTGATCGTACCTGAACGGAGCAAACTGAAACCTGAAGCCGGGAATCGCATCGATGCCATACGCAGATTTACCGAACTTGGATCGGGATGGAACATAGCCATGAGGGATCTTGAGATAAGAGGTGCCGGAGAACTTCTTGGAGCATCTCAGCACGGTCAGATGATCTCAATAGGCTACGCGCTCTTCGAGGAGCTTATCAGGCAGGAGGCCAGACGCCTGGAGGGAATCGATACCGGATCGGATACCGATGTCAGGGTTGAAATACCAGGGGATTCCTTTATTCCTCCATCATATGTGCCTGATGTATCGGAACGGGTCAGGATCTATCGTAATGTATGGAGAGCCTCCTGTGAGAGGGAGATAGATGAATGGATAGATTACCTTTCGGATAGATTCGGTGAACCTGAGGAATCGGTACTGAATTGCGCTGTGAGGGCAAAAATAGGATATCTGGCGCGAAGGGCTGGTATAGAAGAGGTTGTCGTAAGAGGTACAATCACACGTGTGGTATTCAGTCCCGGCACGGAAGTACCCAGATCTGCGCCTGACAGCTTGAAGGTGAGAATTACTGTGGAGAAAACGGGGCGGATAGTCGTAAATATCAGCCTGAAGGGACTTAGCGACGGGGAAAAGGTTAAGAGGACTTTGAGTCTCCTTCGATACCTCAGCCCCGAGTAACAGGTATCACAATCACGTCGGCAGTGGTTCAATATGCATGGCATCCCTTATATTTCCCTGTCGCGGCGGCAGATTTCGCGTTTGCGTGCACTGATACCGTTGGATAGATGAAAGGATGAATCAGATGTCCGATTTCAAGAATGGGATTATTATCATTGTTAGCCTGCTTGCTGTCTTCCTTGCCTCATGCGGGGGTGAAAACGATCCTGTTCTGGCCCGAGGTAACGGCATTGAAGTAACAGATAACGATTTCAAGAACTCCTTCAACAGACTTACGCCCGAGGATCAGGTCGGTGTTCTTGAGCCGGGAGGAAAACTCAATCTGGTTACGAGACTGGTAAACCGTGATATCTTTCTGTCAGAGGCAGAAAGAGCTGATATCGATGGTATTGAAGACTGGTTGAAACTATCAGAAGATCTCTGGCTTGCCGGTCACTGGCTTGAGCAGGAATTGGAATCCATATACGAAGCAGGTGTGGATACAAACTGGATAGACAGCATGATATCTATAGAAGTGTCGATGTCAACCGTACTTCTAAGGGACAGCACCTCTGCGGCAGCTGTCATGGAGGACTGGAACAGGAACGGTCCATCGGAACCGGATACTGACATGGCAACCGCTCCCTGGAGTACCGGAGGTTCAAGCTATTTGAATTTTCATGGGGATTATCTCCGGCTCTATTCGGGTAACGCTTCCTTTGCGAAAGACGTGAGCGAGTATGCTGGAGAAGGAACCATAATGATACCTGCCTTCGGTACGTGGGCTGTAACCCGGATAGATACGCTGCACTGTGATTCCTTTGAATACAGTATTACCCTTGCTGCACGTTCATACGTGTTCGTAAGGCTTTCAGGTATCAAGAATGTTACTGTACTCTCCCGTGCTATCGATGAACTGAACGGGCATCTGGAACTTGAAGGGTCTGAATACTTCTTCAGGCCTGGAGAAGATTTCAATCCGGAACTTACCGTTGCCAAATATCCCGGAGGTGTGGTAACTGCCGGGGAGGTTATTAAAATAGCCGGTCTCATCAGGGATGAGAGTTTCTTCGGAGATGTTCCCGATGTATTCCTTCCCTACGCAATGTTCAGACCCATGCTTGACCCGGAGATAGACCTCTGGATCTATGTTGAAGGCATTGCAGAAATAAAGAGACAGGCAGATCTTGCCAGAGAAGAGGGCATTACCTGGCCTGCTACGGAGGTTGAACTTACCATCACGGAGCACCTTCTCAGAAAGAACGTTCTTGAGGCTTCTGCCGGTATGGACACACTGGAAGTTATGGAGTTCTACCATGATAATCGTACGTTGTATAGAATTCCCGAACTGAGATCGATTCTGATAGCATACGTACCCTTCGAGTGGATGCCTGCTTGCGAAATAGAATCCTTTGATGACCTTGAGAAGTACTATATCCATGCCGATTCCACCTCTAACCCTATCCCCACGGCTCCCTGTCCCTTTGAACTGTTCGAAAATTATGGCAGAGCGGTGTTCGAAGCGGATTCAGGTGTGTTCACAGGTCCTGTTGAATACTCTGATGATGACGTGTACGTATTTTTCGAAGTAGTAGAGATAATTCCTGAGGGTGAAGCGGATCCTATCCTGATACTGCCTCTTATAATGGAGGACTACAGGATGGTCATGGTCACCCGTCGCCTGGAAAGCTATCTTCTGGAACTCTGGGACAGCTACAGTATAGAGATTGACAGTTCAGCGGTGAAGAATGTGGATCCATGGGATTTCAGCTATTAACATACATATTTATCGTTTACTAGAATCACTTGAATCATGGAGGATTAAATGAGATTCATTACGTACATTGCGTTATTTCTGCTCATTCCTGTAGCAGCCTCTGGTGAAGTTATTGCCAGTGTCGACGATGCGACTTTAACGTGGGATGATGTCATAAGCATGATCGGAGGGGAGCAGAACGTTCAGTATCTCGGGATAACCACCGAAGCCAGCGCAATTGAGGTTCTTGAGTCCTGGGTCAGAGAAGAAGTGATGGTTCGGGCAGCTGAGAACAGCGGTCTTGAATCAGATCCGGAAGTCAGTGAAATAATCGAGCAGGCCAGAAGACAGATACTTCTCGAAGCGTACATGGCCAATATAGTATCGGGGCTGCAGCCTTCACAGCTTGAGATCGAGAACTACGTAGATGTATGGCTCAGTACATACAAAAAAAGTGCTCATATAAGACATATACTCGTACAGGATGAGAACCTTGCGAACTCACTTCTGGCAAGAATTCGCGCCGGTTCGGATTTTGCAGCTCTCGCGCAGGAATACTCCATAGGCCCAAGCGGTGAGGATGGAGGAGATCTGGGCTGGATCATGAGGGGACAGTCTGGTTACATGTCTTTTGATGAAGTTGCCTTCAGGCTTGGAGAGGGAGAAGTAAGCAATGTAGTTGAAACCGGTGCCGGTTACCATATCATTAAAGTCGTAGAAACTCAGCTTCTTTCCCCCGAGCCTACAGTTGAAGAGATTCAGCAGATGATTGCAATGGAGCTTGTGCAGGTAATGCAGGAGGAAGCCATCATGGCCGAGATCGAGATACTTGAGATGAACCACGACATAGTACTTTACCCGGAAAGGTTGCTGGAGCATCTCTAACCAGAAAAAGCACCTTATCTGGGCGGTCTGGATACTTGCCGCCATTGCCGCTGCAGCAACAGTTGCTGTTGTAGTTGTTATTAACAGGAGGATGGCTTCGGTCAACTCCGTTGAACTGCTGGAAATAAGCCGCAGGATGGAGGATCGACTGGTTGCCGCGAGAGTGGACAGCTCTGTAATCTACATGGAAGATATGGCAATCGTCGGGATTGATCCTTCAGTCCTTGAAGAATGGATCGAGGATGAACTGCTGGCCGCACTGGCTGCTGAGCGGGGTCTGGAGAATACTAGAAAGAGCAGGCTCCTGCAGGACAGGGCAAGACAGCTCTATCTGAGGGATGAATTGCTTTCGACCATATACAGAAGGATACCCTTTCCCGACAGCTCAGATGTATTCCGGTATATGAGGTCAGATAGCCTTGCTTACATGGTTGAGCGGCACTACTACCAGATACTGGTTTCCAATGAATCTACGGCTGACTCCATACATGAAAGGCTGTCATTGGGTGAGAGTTTCCAGATAACTGCCGAGCGGCTTTCAATTGGACAGAAAGCTGGCATCGGAGGTGATTTTGGATTTCTGACAGCCGGTGAACTCATTATGTATGGAGTACCAAGGGAGTACGTGATTATTGAAGGTCTGGGAGATGTTACATATACTACCTACGGATGGCACATTTTTCTTGTGGATGAGATAAGACCCCTTGAAGACACATCCAGGGTTGTGAGAAGCCTTGCCGATGACATCTATAGACAGAGAATGGTTGCGGCAAGGGACAGTGTTCTTGAAATTGCCGCGTCGAGCAGGGAAGTCTACATTGATTCCATACTTATTCACAGCACCGGACAATTATGATATTGACGGTACAGACGGAAGAGAGGCAGAATGACCGCACTGCTTGTTTCGATCCTTCTGACATTGTTTATTCCTCTGGAGAAGATAGTAGCCGTTGTTGGCAACAGTCCTATTCTGCATTCGGAGGTTGAACAAGTACTTGTTCAGATGGGCCAGGATCCCGACGGCAGCTACGAAGTGGATTCGGAAACCCCTGAGTATCATGATACGCTTGAGGAGCTGATTGATAACCGCCTGATAGTGAATGCTGCGGTGGATGCTGGATTCTATCCTACAGAGGATGAGATACAGGTTCTTGTAGATGAAGAGCTGAATGACAACCCACCGGGGTTTTACGTAGATATCGATTATCTCTCTGAAGTACTGGCTGATAATCAGGCTGCACAGATATTTATCTACAGGAAGATTCAGGCTGTCATGCAGGATATGCCTTTAGATCCGGAGACGTATCTGGTTGAAAACGCTGAATATGTTGAGGAATTGATAATGCCCAGACATTTAGGATGGATTTATCTTCCCATCCTGCCTTCCGGCCCTGATTTTGATGAATTTGTAGAAGAAATGGACCAAATAAGGGAGAGAATATTCTCAGGCGAATCATTCGAAGAGCTTGCAATGGAATATTCGGATGATGGTTCCGCCATGAACGGTGGGTATCTGGGATCATTCGGCCCTGGAGAGATGACTTATGCCTTCGAAGATGCCGCGTTTTCCCTTGAAACAGGTGAAATAAGCGAACCGGTTGTGACTCCCTTCGGCATACACATAATCAGGCTGGACGGCAGAAATGAAGATGGCACTATTGAAGCCAGCCACATACTCAGGGTTGTTCCCATAGACCCGGATGATATCGACCGCACAGTAGCGGAGGCAGACAGTATACTCTGTGATATCCGCAGCACCCGATTATCATTCGAAGATGCCGCCAGAGTGTACAGCCGGGAC
>DAOWFD010000375.1 GCA_030638185.1 Candidatus Aegiribacteria sp. | reverse complement strand
TCTTGCCCAGGGAGGGCTTGCCGCTGCGGTTTCCGACGATGACAGTTTTGAGCTTCACCTGCAGGATACCATCATAGCGGGAGGAGATCTCGTAAACGAAAAGGCGGCCTTGGACATCATATCCACCGGCCCGCGGCTTGTTGAACAGCTTTCCAGGTGGGGTGTACAGCTTGAGGGTTCATTCGGAAAGGGAAAGAGCGGTATAGAGGGCGGTCACAGTGTTCGACGCGTTCTTCATCATAAGGACCGGACCGGAAGGCTCATAAGCGAGGTACTGAGCGAGTGCTGTTACGAACGCAGAAACATAACCGTATTGGAACGTGAATTTGCGGTTAATCTCCTTACCGCCTCCAGGGAAATGCCTGAACTTGTTGAAAATGCTGTTGACAGGTGTATCGGAGCTCATATCCTTCACAATGGAACCATTTCCACAGTTCTCGCGGGTGAAACGGTCATCGCTACAGGCGGTTCGGGAAAAGTATACAGGTACACCTCAAACCAGGATTTCTCCACCGGAGATGGAATAGCGATGGCCTACCGGGCGGGACTCCCTATAAAGAACATGGAATTCTACCAGTTCCACCCGACCTGCCTTTTCCATCCTGATAAGCGGAACTTCCTTATCACCGAGGCTCTCAGGGGAGAGGGGGCGGTTCTTCTCAACCTTGAGGGCGAACGGTTCATGGAAAACTACGACCCGGAAAGAATGGAACTGGCACCCCGGGATATCGTAGCAAGGGCTATTGATTCGGAAATGAAAAGACTGGGTAACGATCATGTCCTTCTGGATGCAACACACCTGGGCAGGGAAAAGCTGACCACATCTTTTCCAGAGGTGACCGATGGTGTCACCTCCGTAGGCATCGTTCCCTGGGAGAAGCCCATACCGGTTGTTCCCGCTGCTCACTACACCGTTGGCGGGATCGATGCCCGAACAGACGGTACAACAGCCATGAACGGCCTCAGAGCTATAGGAGAGGCATCCTGTACCGGATTTCACGGAGCCAACAGGCTTGGCAGCAACAGTCTTCTTGAAGCCGGTGTTATGGGGCTCAAGGCGGCCGATTCAATTCCCGACACGGTTATGGAGCCCGATGCTTTCCACGCAAGGGACTGGTCCTTCGGCAGGGCTGAACCGCTTATGGAAAATGTACTTGTGGATTACGCATGGGCAGCCCTCAGAAGCGTCATGTGGGATTATGTCGGAATAGTCAGGTCTGACAGGAGACTCCATCGAGCTCTCAGAATAATCGATGTTCTTTCGGATGAGATAGAGGCGGATTACTGGACAATGCTTCCAGTTATCGGGTTGCTGGAGCTGCGTAATATTTGCACTGTGGGCAGGATCATTGTTAAGTCCGCATTACGCAGAAGGGAAAGCAGAGGCCTCCATTACAGTCTTGACTGCCCCGAGACCCTGCAGCCTCCCAGGGATACGGTTATAAAGCTCATACTATGAAAAACAGACAATACCTTCTCTTCCTGATACTTACTGCGCTCCTTCTTTCCTCCTGCCGTTCAACACCTGTATACAAGGGGGATGGCATCCATTGTTCTGGCGGCGTATGGTCGGAGATAACGTCGTCGGGAGGCAACCCCAGAACTTCAACGGACAACATGATGATGGACGAAATAGAATCATGGATGGGAACACCTTACGCTTACGGCGGTGAGAGCCGAAGCGGCGTTGACTGCTCAGCCTTCACCCGGGCGGTCTACCGTGTGGTCAATATCGAGATTCCACGCACAGCCAGCCAGCAGGCCGCTGATGCCGAGACAGTTACGCCGCCAAACCTGCAGTTCGGAGACCTTATCTTCTTCAACACTTCGGGTTCCGGAATTTCTCACGTTGGCATCTACATAGGTAACGGTTTCTTTGCACATGCTTCGTCAAGCAGAGGAGTTGTAAGGGAATCCCTCGCAACACAATATTATGCGGAGAGGATCGTATCAGTAGGAAGGTTCATTGAATGACGATAATTCTCATTATTCTGGCGGCAGCTGTTGCGATACCGGATCAGTTCACACCGGTAGAAGGATTCATGGACCTCGATAATTCAGCCACACCAACAAGATTCGGACTCCTGCTTGTGGCTGGAGAGGATTCAGCTTCCAATCTTCGGATGGCGGAACTCATACTGGCAACCATGGACAGTCTCCCTGAAGATGCCTTTCCAGATCTGTACGTGATAACAATGGATGAGTCGGGTTATCCGGATATTGCCGCACTGTGCGGCGAGTACGAAGGTTACCCCACGACACTGATCATGGTCGGTCACTGCGGTTACATTGAGATGGATCCCTGTTTCCTCACGGCAGAGATAATCGATGCTTGGTATACGTGGGGCAGCCCCGATTCAAGAAAGACGGGCATCTGCAATTTCTGCAGGAGATGTAATCCTTAGTTTCCTGTAACTAGCTTGAAGGGACTGTTATGGAATGGTTCGAACATGATGACTTCTGGGAACTGACCTATCCTTTCATGTTCCCCGAAACCAGGAACGAGAAAGCCGAAGAGGATGTTCTTTCAGTTCTGAGTCTATCAAGAATTGAAACAGGTGATGTTCTGGACCTCTGCTGCGGCCCGGGCAGATTCTCCATTCCGCTGGCAAGAATGGGATACAGCGTCACAGGAGTCGATACTACAGGTTTTCTACTGGATATCGCCAGGAACAGGGCTTCACTTGAAAATGTTGAAGTGGAATGGGTTGAAGAGGATATGCGAGGGTTCCTGCGGCCCGGATCCTACGACCTTGTACTGAACATGTTCACATCGTTCGGGTACTTTCAGAATCATTCGGACAACATGAAAGTTCTTGCGAATGTTAACGAATCCCTGCGGCAGGGAGGAAAATTCGTAATGGAAATAATGGGCAAAGAAACCCTTGCGTCCATTTTCCATCCGGTAACAGACGTAGAAACCGATGAAGGGCTTCTGCTTATCCAGAGACACAAGATAGAGGACGGCTGGAACCGTATAGAGAATGACTGGCTGCTCATCGATAATGACAGGGTACTTGGCAGATGGAAATTCTCACACTGGGTATACAGCGCCACTGAGCTGAGGAATATGCTTCGGGATGCTGGGTTTTCGAATGTCGAGGTCTACGGAAACCTTGAAGGAACTCCCTACAATTCGGATTCGGGAAGACTGATTGTTGTGGCAACAGCCGATTAAGAAGTATTATATCAACATCAAGTAAAACCTCGTCAGGAATAGGTGAAAACGTAAAACTATGAAATACAATTCTCTTTTTCGCATCGTAGCTGTTTTATCGCTGCTTGCCCTGCAGTCTCTTGCTTCCTGCGCCGTAAACAGGGTTATCTACAACGAACAGATGGAAATAGACGGAGTCCTGATAAGGGTTGTGGTTCTTGACTCCCGCGAAATGAAAGAACTCGTGATATCCATGCAGGAACCGGGACATCCAATAAGGGAGAGGGTCTTCCTTATCAACTGGATGCCGGACCTTCTGGAAATAGACGATTTCAACGGTGATTCCAGGCTGGATTTAAAGATCATCAGCACCGGCGATGAGGTGCACTATTTCTACAGCACCGAACGGGGAATCGTCGATATCTAAGGTTGTCTGTTACGTTCCTCGTAAAGGATAGCGTACTTGAGAGCCATAAGCCTTATGGAAGCGTCCGCTTCAGGGCTGGCCAGGATTTCCCTCCATATTCCCGAAGCCTGGTAATAGTGTCCCGTGACAGTGTAAATGAGGGCTGCTGCCGCCAGAGCTACAAAGGGGGGAGATTCATCCATCAGGCATATCTCAAGCTGCCTCAGCGCTTCATCTGGATCACCACTGTTCCAGGCGATCTCGGATTGGATAAGAGCAGCATCGTATTTATAGGCAATGGGCTGAAGTAGCTCAAGGACAGCCCCGGGACCTTCCTGTCTGAGTATTAACAGAGAAAGATTGTAAGCTGGAATGGACCACAGGGGATCCCTTTCCATTGCTGATTCCAGCAGGTTCCTGACAGATGTCGTGTCCCCGGTTTCAAGCGCATCGGTAGCTTCCCTTACTATCCGTGCGGCTGCAAGGCGGTTCTCAAGGGCTTCGGAGAGTATTTCCGGAAGGGGCAGTGTTATCTCCTCTCCCGGTTCCGGTCGCTCAGATGGAGAATAACCTGACTGTATCGCGAGGATCTCAGCTCCACCTTCAATATCTATCGCCCACGCGATAAAAGCCCACCCGTCGTTCTCCTGCCAGGTATATCTGCAGCGTTCATCAGCCGTGTACCGTGCAATATCAGGCAGGACAACGGTTTCTTGCTCTCCGCAGGAGAGGGAAAAGAGAACAAGTGGAACGATGACGGCAGCTGCTGCTTTACTCATATATTCCGCTGCCTTTCCGTGTTGAGCGATTCCTCAAGTTCAGACAGAATATCTGACAGATCTTCTCTGCAATCCACCCCTACAGCTTTGCCTCTAAGACCCGCAGCACCCCTGAAACCCCTTATGTAGTGAAGCAGCTGCCCCCTCAGGACCTGATAGAGGTGATTCACCGGTATGTACTCACTCATCATCTCGTACTGTTGCCAGATCACGGATACGACCTCCTCGGGAAGGGGAGAGGCATCTTCAGGCTCCCCTGTTAGCCCCCTGAAGATCCAAGGATTGCCAAGTGCGCCTCTGCCTATCATCAATCCTGAAGCCCCGGTTGCATCCATAAGGTCAAGTGCATCGCAGACGCTCCTGGAATCACCGTTGGCGATAACGGGAACCGGTGATTTCCGAACGATCCGCTCAAT
>DAOWFD010000280.1 GCA_030638185.1 Candidatus Aegiribacteria sp. | reverse complement strand
CATCATGAAAGCAATTTTCATATCTACCTCCTCAATTACTTCTATGTTTAAACTGCATGTAAATGTAAAGAGTTGCAGATAAGTACGAAGAATTCAGGAGGAACAGGTGTTGACAGAAAATTTGAATTAGTTATTATTACTGACTGAACGGTCAGTCAGTCGAAAGCAGGTGGTTCATGAGTACAAGAGACAACATACTGGATGCCGCCGAGGATATTTTCGTTAACAGTGGATTCTCCGGTTCCTCAATGAAGAGCATCGCCGAAAAGGCCCATGTGGCAAAAAGCCTTATTTATCACTACTTCGTATCCAAAAGGGAATTATGGGACGAAGTCATTCATAGAAGGATATCCCAGGCAAGACTTCCGGACAGGATGATAGAGATGGTGTCATCCATTCTATCCGACGGGCTGGAAGCAGTAAGGAAAAATAGAAATCATACCACCTACTTTGAATTTTTAAGGGATAACCCCCAGTTCGTACGCATGCTTGCATGGCTAAATGCAGAGCAGTCTCTATGGATCTGTCCTCCCATTGAAGTGCGAAAGGAAGTCATCAAAAAGCTTAAGGAACTGCAGGAAAAGGGAGTTTTCAGGGATGATGTAGATCCCAGAGCGTTCGTTGTCTGTTATATGTCCATCTATGAGATGTGGTTCATGTCCCGGAGCAGGATTTCCGCTTGGTTTGACGAGGACATGAGTGAGGGTGAAATGACAGAGATATTCATAGATACAGTCGGAAAAATCCTGCTGGATGGAATGGCAGGATCGAAATGAGAAAGAATGTTGTTCGGATTCTATTCACTCTCATGTTGCTGATATCCTGCGGCAAGTCGGAGGAAATGGCTGAAAAGCCCATCCCGGTAACTGTAATGGTGGCGGAACTGCAGGTGATAAGTTCGACAGTTGTAGCGGCATGCAGGCTCGAATCCAGCAGCGAGGCAATCATTACCGCAATGAGCCCGGGTAGAATATTGGAAGTTATCGTCAGTGAAGGTGATGAAATTCAGGTAGGGGATATTCTTATTGAGCTTTCAACAGACCAGCAATACAGCAGCGCTGTCTCCGCTTCATCAGCACAGCTTACGGCTGCCAGAACAGCGGCGTCAAATGCCCGGACTGACCTTCAGAGAGCCGGGAGACTCAGGTCGGATGGAGCTATAAGTGAAAGTGAGTACGAAATGGCCGTAGCCGCATCAGCGGCTTCGGAAGCAAACGTAAGACAGGCCCTTTCAGAATACGAAAACGCAAGAAGCATGGAAGAGAGCGGAAAGATCCTGGCACCGTTCAGTGGAACCGTCACCAGAGTCTGGGCAAAGGAGGGATACCTTTCATCGGGGCCTCTTGTTTCGATTACGGACAGTGGTGTAATGAAGTCAGAACTTCTGATTGCAGGCCGCCATCTTCAATACCTGGCCGAAGGGCTGCCCGTAATCCTCGCCACTTCACATTACCCCTCAGAGCTCTTCCCCGGAGAAGTGATAGCCTTTTCACCCTCTGTTGATCCCTTATCAGGGCTGGTTTCTGTGATGGTTCAGTTTCATGAGGATTCGGGCAGACTCCGATCGGGGATGACCGGTACTACGACCATCGTGCTTGAAACCTCGGAGGATACAGTTGTCCTCCCCCTTCGGGCACTGATTCATAAAGAGGAATCCTCATGGGAAGCGGCACTGATCAGTGAAGGTATCGCCAAAATCATTCAGGTGGAAATTGGAATTGTAAACGGAACGGATTTCGAAATAACCACGGGGGTTGAACCGGGAGACTCGATCATTCTTCTTGGTAATCACCTTGTTGATGATGGTTCACCTTTAAGGGTGGTGCAGCGATGAGCCTTCCAGGACTTGCCATCAGAAGAAAAATTACTTTCCTGATGATTTTCATCGTCATGGCCGGTGCCGGACTGTTTGCGGTAACGCAGCTTGGCATCGATTACTTTCCTAAAGTGGACCTTGGGCAGATATCTGTCGTAACAATCCTCCCCGGGGCTGGGCCTTCCGAAGTGGAGGGGCTTGTAACTGAGATAATTGAAGACGCGGTCTCCGGAGTTGAGGGCGTTGAAACAGTTGTTTCCACTTCCAAGAACGGCGTCAGCATAATTACGCTGGAACTTATGAACAGTGCCGATATTGATCAGGCTGAAATTGATATCAGTGACGCGGTTGACAGGATGAAAAACCAGCTTCCGGACGCCTCCAGCGATCCTATCATAATGGCAATGGAATCCAGTATGAAACCCCTGATCATGGTGACTTTCAGCAGCGATATCATGAATGGGACTCAGATAAGGAACCTTGTTGATGAGGATATCTCGCCAAGGCTGGGGCGGGTCGAGGGAATCTCTTCCGTCGTTATCAGCGGCGGGCAGGTCAGACAGATCAATGTTGAAGTCGATCCTGTGCTGCTTGCAGAGACTGGAATTCCAATTTCCCGGGTGTATGGTGCTCTCAACGCTGTCGGAGGAGATCAACCAGGTGGCGATATAAGAGATGGTAATATGGAGTTTGCTGTCAGCGTAAAGTCCGGCTTCGATGATTTGCAGAGCATCAGGGAACTGGTGATAGGTGATCAGAATGAGCGGAACGTAAGGCTTGAAGAAGTTGCTGTTATCGTTGATGGCCATGCAGAGCAGAGTGAATACACCCACCTCAATCAGGGGGAGGCCATCCTTCTGATTTTCAGGAAGAGCTCCGATGCCAACACTGTGAATACCTGCAACAGGCTTGAATCTGCGATCGATGAAGTTTCTGAGGAGTACGCAGGTACCCTGGAAACCGAGATAATCTACAACCAGGAAAGATTCATTACCGGCTCCATGAAGGATCTCATGCTGACTGCGGTGCAGGCGATAATACTTGCCGCAGTTGTGCTCACGTTCTTCCTCGGATCGGTATCCAACGCCGGAATAATCAGCCTTTCCATGCCCCTTTCATTTGTGGCATCATTTGCGGTGATGTACCTGCTTGGAGTGAGTCTTAACATCATGTCCCTGGCAGGGTTGAGTATATCCATCGGAATGATAGTTGATAATTCGGTGGTAGTTCTTGAGAACATTCACAGATGGCGAAGGGATGGTGAAGGTCAGGCAGAAGCAGCCGAACATGGCGCCGGGCAGGTTGGAATGGCGGTAACAGCATCGACCCTTACTACCGTTGCTGTATTCATCCCAATGTTGTTCGTGCCCGGGATGACCGGACAGATATTCAGGGACCTGAGCCTGACCATCGCAGCCGCCCTCTTCATATCACTGTTCGTTTCGCAGTCCCTCATACCGGTGCTGGCCTCAAGGTCGAAGAACCTGATAAAACAACACTCAGAGCGTTCACTGTCAACTAAGATTCAGCACTGGCTGGAAAGATTGGAAAAGAGGTATTCCAGAGCGATCAGCTGGTTTACAGAACATTCAAAGTTCGTTTTCATACCTGTGATCCTCCTCTTCGCAGTATCGCTTTTCGTAATGAGATTCATTCCAAAGACCTTTCTTCCGGAACCGAAGGAGGGCCTCATTGAAATCGATATCAGCCTTGCTCCGGGAACCGGTCTCGAATTCACGGACAGCCTGCTGGTGGAGATCGAAGGTAGAATTCTCGAGATAATAGAGCCGGGTGACCTGGACAATTCCTACTTGAATGTAGGCAAGCAGGAGGGCATGGGCGCCGTATTCGGTTCTTCATCCTCGGCAAACGGGGAGTTAAGCCTGTATTTCGTTAAAGAGAGCGAGCGATCCAGAAGTATTGAATATTACGATACCGCGATTCGTGATCTCCTCCGCTTAGTTCCTGGAATCGAATACAACCTTACAAGCGGAATGCCTATCGGTAACGAATTGCCCGTAAGTATAGTCATATACGGAGCAGATCTGGATGAGCTTCGAAATATCGGGGAACTGGTAAAATCGGAGATGGATCGAATTCCCGGAACAGTTGATATCTCATCCTCCATGGAGAACCAGCTGATGCAGATAGATTTCGTGCCCGATGAGAACGTACTCTTCCTCAGAGGAAAGTCCCCCGTTGCGATAGGATTGGAAGTCACAGTTGGCATACTGGGGCTGGATGCTACCACCTATACGGAAAACAACCGGGAGTACGATGTAAACATTCGTTACTCGGAGGAGGAAAGGTCGAGCATTGAAGCTCTGGCCGGTATTATCGCGTACGGCATGCCACTGGATGCCTGGGGCAGCTTTCATAACACACTGGCTCCCGAAGAGATAGGCAGAAGGAACAGAACCAGGACAGTTGAGGTCAGCTGCGGGATAGCAGGTAGAGCACTGGGTGACGTTGCAGCCGATGTTGAAATCATGATGGACACACTGAACCTCAGCGGTCACAGGTACGAAATACTCGGTGACATCAAGGATAGAGGCGAAGCGTTCGGAACAATGGCGATAGCCATCGGAGTTGCGATAATCCTCGTGTATATGATAATGGCCTCCCAGTTCGAGTCACTCCTCGAACCCTTCATCATCATAGTCGAAGTTCCCCTTGCTATGATCGGGGTTATCTGGACTCTGTTCCTGACCGGGACTACTATGGGACTTACGGCACTTGTGGGTCTGCTGATGCTTACGGGAATAGTTGTGAATAACGGCATTGTATTTATCGATTACGCTAACCAGGTAAGAAGGAAAGAGGGGTTATCGTCCAGGGATGCCATTGTATTGGCTGGAAGGAAACGGATGCGCCCCATACTCATGACCGCAATAACGACTATTCTGGCGCTTATGCCTCTTGCAATTGGGGCTACGGAAAGCTCCGTAATGTGGGCTCCGATGGCTCGAACCGTAGCCGGAGGCCTTGCGGTCGCCACACTCTTGACTCTGGTCGTTCTGCCCTGCCTCTACGTGAAACTGGACAGGTGGCACAGAAGCGAATAGAACCACTTCTCCTTGACGCTCAACACTCACTTACGGATCAGTTCCCCGAGCTGGAAGAAAAGGTTGTACACAGAAGTAATCGCATGTCAGCCCTGGCTGTTAAACTCTGTATGAAGAGACCCGCTCTACCTGTTAACCGGTGAACGAAGCTGTTTCTGGCTTAAAGATCCTTCAGAAGTTTCTGCAGAGCAAGTGTTCCGGGGTCGTCAACACCGAACGCCATCCACAATCGGTGAAGTTCTTCCTTAACCTCCTCGTATGGCTTTCCGCTTCCGATCATTATCAAGACTCTGTAAAGGATAGCTTTGTTCATATAACCCTGATAGATACAGGGGGCGATGAAAGGGTTTCTGCTCCACACGGCCTGGTACACCCTCCGGTCGTCAGGAGTAATTATCGCTATCAGATATTCCTTTGCGTCAGCCTGGACAATCAGCCATTCTCCCGGCCAATCCAGTTTACAGCTGTTCACAACTTCACAGCCAGGAATACTCTTATCCATTGCATTGCTGTGAATATGCACAAGTGTTTTTACACCCCCTGCTGCCGTTTTCGCAATGGAGTCCTTTAGATGAGTGAGGGGATTTGGATCGATATCCACGAGAAGGGAACTGACCGCTGAACATATTATCTTCTCCGCCCGGTGGTAGACCTGGTGCACAGTTGTGAGTCTGTAAACTCCCTCTTCGGGTGGAGATTTTCCAACTGATTGAATATCCTTCTCCAGGATTTTCCTTGACTGCTCAATCTCTCTTACAATAGTATCCACATAATCACCGATTGGAACCGCTGAATACAGACGGCTTTTACCACTATCATCGACAAGCACCGCTCCAGCTTTTTCAAGATTTTCCAGGATTTTATAGGTATTCGGCACCGGTTTTCCAGTTATCTTGGCAACTCTGTAGCCGGTTATACCCGGTTCGCTCAAAAGGGCCAGATATATATCCGCCTCGAATCCGTTGAAACCCAGGTTCTGCAGATTTTCAGTTATTCTACTGGACAGAATGGACTCCTTTCATTCTGTGAAACTCAAATATTTCCATCAATGATCCTTCCTGCAACGTTCATCTGCCAAGTACGATTGCAGGCAGAGTGGTACAGGCTCCCGAAGAGTCTCTCATGTGTATACTGTAAGCACCATCCGGGAGGCTGGATACCTGCAGAAATTCCTCGGAGTTCTCCTCCAGGTTCCTGTTGGCTGACCATATCAGCCTTCCTGAGCAGTCATAGACCCCTACTTCCACGCTGCAGCTCCGGCTGCCCTGAAACCGCAAGATCATAGATCCGCTGACGGGATTGCCACCGACAAGGGAAACGGACAGACCGGATAGTTCTCCCTGGCCATGTATTCCAGTTGGATCCCAGTTGAGCTGCAGCGATTCCAGAATAGGAGATACAAATGGGTTTGAGGTATCCATCTCTATCCTGTACTGAAAATACCTCTCAATCAAGCCACTGAGTTCCGTGGGATTCTGAAGGGGAGCTGACCAGTTCCCCATTGATCCGGCATCATCCGAAGTTTTGTAGCTTACAGTAAAATCAGTGCCTCCGGGAAGTAGACAGCTCCAGTCGATACTTGCCCATTGAGGATTCTCCACTGTATCCAGGATTGAACTGACAAGCCATCCTGAAGTCTTGAATTCCGTCAATTCGTACCACAGGATCCTGTTCGTGCTTCTGCAGGCCAGTACTGCATCAAGGTCACCGTCACCATCAACATCGGCTGGTAGAGAGCAGGCTATAATTCCGAGATCAGTGGCTATCGTATGCTTCGTCCATGAGGTTCCTCCCGCTGTATTTTCATACCAGAAGGTGCCACCGGGACCAAATGAACAAGCGACAACGTCGTTGTCACCATCACCATCAATATCTCCCGGTCTTGCGTAGCCGCAGGCTGTCTGAGAGCTGATCACTTCTCTAGTCCATTGAACAGGGCTGCCGCCTCCGTTTCTGAAAAGAAGAAGCGTTCCTTCGTCCAGTGCAGACGCTACAAGATCCAGATCACCATCGCTGTCAAGATCTGAAGCCCTTACAGAATGTGCTCCGTAAACTGGATAATAGATAAGCTGCGCAGACCATGTTGGGTTGGAGCCGCCCGACCCGTACCATGCGACTAAATTGTCGTCCAGCCACATGCTCGCAACAACATCCATACAACCATCTCCATCCAGATCACATGCCTGTATTCTGCAGGGATAGTTAACAGTTGTGGAAATATCCTGCTCGTGCCACACTATAGGGGTACCACCATCATTCCGCCACCATGTCACCTTCTGCTGCTGCAGCAAGAATATCAGGGTCACCGTCATCATCCATATCGAAACTTTCAACATCGTGTCCTCCCGCGAAATACGGGGAGATAACCACTTCGGTCCACAGGGGAGTGGGACTGCCGTCATTAAGAAAAAGCAGCACACGTTCTCCGTAGTAGGTCGCGCATAGAATATCAAGGTCTCCATCGTCATCGATGTCGACTATATCACAACCGGTCGGGCTATCTGCGGTGGAGGAAATGATTTCCTTTACCCATCCGCCAGAAACGCCTGCGTACCAGACACAGAATCCACTCACCGATATTCCGCCGCCTATGATGTCGTTGAGACCGTCCCCATTCAGATCGCCTACATCAACGGTATATACTCCCGTAAATGTATTAGTAACAGCATGTAACACCGGATCCGCAAGCTGTACTGACGCCAGGACCAGCTGACCTGGAACAGCAAGCCACGAAATATCCTGGGAGCTGTCGAAGCAGGAAGCCCAGCTTCCTGTTGGTCCCGCTACACCAGGACCCATTGCCCAGTCACTCTGAATGACCTGGACAGCAAAACAAACTCCCGTCAGAATCACGGAAAGTACAGCCACAGTTTTCATAGTATCCTCCTAGTTGTAAAATATACTAATAACTATTATTTGTAGTATACAAGTATTTGATAAATTGTCAAAAAAACTCATAGAGATCTCCTATTGGATAGTGACAAATGACCTTTCTTACTGCATCTGAGTAAGGCTGCGATCATATGCAGATACAAGTGCTGGACAATATCCTACTAATTTAGAATGTATTATCTTCTTCAAAGGAGGTTACCGTGAAAACTGCAGCGATTTCTCTTCTATTGCTGGTAACAGGAGTAAGCCTTTCTTCTGTCGTGGTGGGAACACCTGAGATACCCAGTATGGATCCATTCTGCGCATCTTGAGGTTCTATGAAACGCTATCAGGTGACTGCAATGTATTCGGAAATATCAGGTGATCATAAGCCTGTATACATCTTTCTGGTACAATTGAACTGACAATCTGATCGTCGAGTTGGAATGGGTCGGAGGGTCAGAAATGTTCTACACGTACTTGTGGGAAACAGGAACCAGCTGGGGCTTAATGAACAAATCTGATGTGACCGCTCCAACCGGTATACTCTCTACGCGAATGTCCCAGGTAAACATGGAGGGGTCGCCCATTATCACCGACTTCGACGGCAATCCGGAGCTGGAAGCCGTCATCGCTGACAACCAGAGCCCGAATGTGATCTACGGCTACAATCTCGATAGATCGGTTGCCCTCGATTTTCCGATTCCCAAGCCCGGTTATTGCGGACCCAACAGTCCTGAAGTTGGCGATATTGACCGGGACGGAGACCTCGAGATGGCTTTTACCATGGGCTCGGGACATGTGGCGGTCTGGGACTTCCCGGTTGACTACTCGGAACCGACTACAGGTTGGGGAGCGTTCTTCTTTGTGTCTGGTGCTTCTGAGGTGATAATAAAAACCGGAAATGAAATGAACCAGATTCTGATCCAGTTCCTGTGTGCAAGATGACAATTCCTTTTCATGTACTACGATGTTGTATGAGAGGTGGTCGTTATTCGTGGGCTTGGGAGTTAATCCACTCGGATAATCGAACTGATGTAGAAGAGTAAAACGAAAAAAATCTTTTCAGCATTGCGCACTCCATTGCAGGAGTGTATTATCACTCTGTCGGCAGCGTCAGGGAAGCCGGTGAAAATCCGGCGCGGCCCCGCCGCTGTAACCGGGAACGAAACCGCAACAGCCATCTCCCACAAGGGGTGAGAAGGCGCGGGAGTAGGAAGCCTGGAAGCCAGAAGACCTTCT
>DAOWFD010000170.1 GCA_030638185.1 Candidatus Aegiribacteria sp. | reverse complement strand
TTTTCCCCGCATTTGACAATCTCCGCAACGCAACAGAGATTGTCTACTAAGAGAATACTGAGCGGAACCGCTAAACTGTTAGAATTTCAGTAGAAAGTCAAGGTCAGAACCGATGCTGATCCTCCAGAATCCCGTTCACCTCTTCCAGCAGTTCCCGCCTTCTGGCGGAATTGTAAGTCACCGCCGCTCTTGAGCCGCCGTAAATATCGCCTCCGTAAAAAGATAAACCCAGCCATCCCAGTAATACTGAGGTGGTTGTATTATCCTCCTGTGATTATTCGTAGAAAAGCCAGGCCATTGCTCCATTTACACTGAATGCAATTATCCCATCGGTATAATAACCGCAGATCATCTGTCCTGAACCGGGGAGCAGAGCACTGGAAATTCCGCACAATAACGGGCTTCGATAGGAGAGGTATTGTCCTTCGGCAACCATTTTTCAGCAGTCTGGATGTAAAATCTTTACACTATCTTTGACAACTACTGACTGATAGCCGACTAATCAGTAGAAAGCACCCACTCCACGGCGGTTTCAAGCAATTCGTCACGACCGGCCTGAAGACCGGATACTGTTGGATTCACAAACACATCGGGAATGATTCCAACCCTCTGGGTTTCAGTGCTGTCGGGGTTATAAACCCCGAGTCCGGTGAATCTGCTGTACATTCCGCCGGGGAGATAGAAATTAACGATATTTCCGTCAGCTCCGCATGTGGCGTGACCGAACACCCTGGCCTCAGGAGCAAGTCTCCATGCCATTGCATGAAACTCACCGCAGCTTGCTGTGCCCTCATCTACAATCACAGCTACTCTACCGACATATGGATCAGGATCACCTCCACCGACAATGCCAGGTTCGTTCCAGTAAAAAGAACCCGGATTGTCGGAATCACATCTTGAAAACAGCACAAAAGGTGTCGGTTCGGGAATAATGTAGCTGGCCACATCGAAAAGAGGCATGTCGCAAGGATAGTTTCTTAGATCCAGTACCAGCCCGCAGGTCTCCCGTAAAGCTTCTTTCAAACCGGGAACATCAGAACGCAACAGAGTACCGAGATGAACATAGCCGATGTTTTCATCCATGATGGAATATACGGTTTCGCCTGTGGCAGGGACCTCGCAATATTTTCTGTCTATCTCCTCCACAGGAACCCTTGTCATTGTCACGTTAATGATCTGATTACCACGGGATATCTCAAGCAGCGTGGAATTTGTGTTGCCGCGAAGCAGGTATCGTCCCATTATGTTAAGCAGCGATCCCTCGTTAGAGCCGTGTGCATACGGTCTCAGTTTCCCGGCAATTTCAGAGAGGGGTATTCTGTCACAGGACAGGATCACATCACCGACACGAACAGATGATTCCTCGGCGGAAGGATGAGTATAGCCGTCCACCACCCAGCTGCCATTAATATGGTAAAGGTGCAGGGGGGTTGCGTATTCACCCAGGAACCCTGCAAGAGCTTCAGGTTCGATTAGAAGGCTGGCATGGGTATCTCCTAAAGAAACGAAAAGCTGCTGCACTGCCAGTTGATACTCAAGAGGACTTCCTGCAGCGATGAAGGAAGGAAGACTTATCCTGATCTGATCCAACCAGATATTGTTTGTTGCATACCTGTAGGGAAAATAGTACTCGATCATTCCCCAGTACCGATACAATGCAAGGAGCCGGAAACCTGTGTCAGGCATAGCCATATCCTCATAGCTTTCCTCAAAAAAGGAAGGAAGCGAAGTGAATCGCACATAGAAGCTGGAGCCCTGATGCCTTCCGGTGTATACGGTCTCAAGGGCTGAGGCAAGAGTAACGCCCAGCTCTGAGTGATCAATCCAGGACAGGTCTGTGGCGAGGCGAACTTCATCCGGGTTGATATCAGTGCATTCATGGGGCTCAATCGGTGAAAGATCATCAAGCAGCTCCATCAGTGCCTGCTCCCGTTCCTCGAAAGTTGAAGCCTGAAGAACACTGGGCATCGTCCTGAACAGCTCGTAGTCCCAGTTTACTTCCCCGCGACAGATATGAGGATGGTGGTACTTCAGAAATGCCCATACCTTACCCAGTTGTACAAGCGACTCCAATTGGAAAGGGCTCACCTCACCGATTACAATTCCCGAACCGGCATCATACTCATTATCAGCAAATACAGCAGACTCAGGACGGATAAGAGCCTCAGTAATGGGCTTCCCGTCTACAGATAACTCAAAATCATCGATCCAGATGCTGCCGGGTCCAATGTGATACACACCAAAAGAAAGGGAATCGGCAAAGTTACA